>DASQID010000807.1:0-3331 GCA_035631775.1 Acidobacteriota bacterium | reverse complement strand
CAAGCCCCCTGCAGCTCAACCGCAGAGCGGTCCGCTGGTAGATGGTGCGCAAGAAGGGTTGTGTCTCGCCATAATACCGTGGGGCAGCAAATTCAAGCAGTTAGGCCAAGCGCCGGGAGGGACTCCTGTGCTATATATCCGGGCCCATGATCCCATTTTTCGTTGCCTTCTTGGCCTGCCTCAGCGCACTCTTCCGGTCCCCCTACAACCTCGGCATCGAGATCCTTGCCCTACGTCAGCAGTTGGGAGTACTCAAGCGAAAACACCCCCGTCCTCGCCTGTGCATCCCGGGTCGAATATTTTGGATCCTGCTCCGCCGACTTTGGCCTACATGGAGCAACGTCCTGGTCATCATAAGACCAGAAACCGTTGTTACCTGGCATCGCGCCGGCTTTCGGTTGTTCTGGCGAATTCGATCCCGTGCCAAAAACAAGGAAGAAGTTCGGTTCTACCTGAATTATGCACGGAAACGCCCAGGGTGACCGCTAGACCGCGTGGCCGCGTTTGATCCAAATCTCCCTCAAAGAATATGATCGCAGTTGCTATATGCTGTGCCTCAAGTTTTGTGCCTGCCCGCCGACGATTAACTTGCCGGGACCGGATCAAGTACTATCTCCTGTTGGACGAGGCGCAATAGTAAAAGCTCTGTTCAGGATGCCACGATAGAAGCCGGAGACTGGGAAAGTCAATCTGCTGGCGTGTTAAGTCATGAAATCGGAAAAGAGGTATAGGGCGCGTGCGATCTGGCACATGAGAGAGGCTGATCCACATTGAACGGGCGGCAGAAATTAGTTCACCGTTGCAGCCCTTCGTTCGATCGTCTCGGGTGGCGCCGGTTACTCAAGGTTTTCGGCACTTACTCACTCCTGCCTCCTGACCCCCACAAGTTGTGCTGGGTAGATACCGAAGTTTTCGATCTCGATCGCGTTCCTTTTGTTAAAACGAATCTTTGCTGCCGGCAAAAGCGTCCCGCCCATTCCCTTGGTCTCATCTATGAACAGTTCGATGTACGTGAAGGGATAATCTTCGGACCGGGTGCCGTAACGAACCTCGAAAAAACTGAGCCAGCGTTCGAAGACGATAGTGTAAGTGCGACCGGTCGGGTTTTGATGGGTGCGCACGGTGTTGATATCATGGCCGATTTGACCATCGAGTGCGAATGTGCCCTTCTTTTCTTTGGCGATGGCCTTAAGCAAGGCATCCTCACCCTGTGACTTTAAAATGCGCGAGAATTTCCGTGCGTCCTCGTCCGACGTGTATCCTTCGATCGTGAGGGTGAATCCTCGCGAGACCACGTTTCCTCCCGGTCCCATGCCAACAACAGTGCCCGTAAACACTTCCTTGAACGGCCGGGCCTGAGCGCTGCAAATCCGCGGAAGAACGCTGATCATCCCAAAGCCGCAGGACATCAAGATCACAACAGCTGATAGTTTTGCTCTCATCTTGCCTCCAATCGCTGAAATCCGGTTTGGGTTCCTCTACGTGCTGTTTAGACGCCTGATACGACCTACCGCCTACTTCTTGTGGCGCTTTGGTTTGAGGTACACTTCTATTCCCTTGGGCGAACGTGTCGCTCGGCCCCCGACACCCACCTGGCACCAGATCCTGGCGGACAACTCGAGAAACACCTCTATACCTTGGGGGCGGTGCGCGCGTCAGTTCAAGACTGCTCACACGCATGATCAAGATCGCTCATCACAATTCAATTATGGGAAACTACAATGTGAATTGGTCGAAATTGCCGAGAGCTTCAATCTATTATAGTTATAGGGAATTCTATCTTGCGGCAGGATGGAAGAGGGCATGATGGCCGGATGCGCAAGAGGATATTCGGCAGATAAATCGGGACCCCGCGCCCTGAATGCCATCCTCGCCGCCAATTTCGAAGAATTCCAAATCTTCCGCACCGACCATTATGTGGGCAAGGAAACGGTGCAGAACATTCTGGCCTTCCGCAGTTGGGGGCCAAGGGCGGCCGATGAGTTGCTCGCGCGTGAGGGTCACGCCTGGAGGCCGATCAACTCATGAGCGATTCGTCCAATAAGAGAAGAAAAATGGCAACTCCCCAAAGCCCGGTTCCCGGCAAAATCGTTTTCATGTTCGATGTGGACAACACCTTGCTGGATAATGATCGCGTTACAGCGGACCTCAAGCGTCATCTGGCAAAGGAGGTCGGCCGCGAAGGGTCGCAATGTTATTGGAGCATCTTTGAGCAGTTATGGAGTGAACTTGGTTACGCCGATTATCTCGGTGCGCTACAACGCTACCGCAGCGAAAACCCTCACGATCCGCGTCTCCTCACTGTTTCCCGTTTTCTGATCAACTATCCGTTTGCCAATCGCCTGTTCCCGAACTCGCTCGATGTCGTCGAGCGCGTGAAGCAATGGGGCCCGGCAGTCATTCTCTCCGACGGCGATGTGGTTTTTCAGCCGCGCAAGGTGGAGCGATCGGGATTGTTCGAGGCGGTGAACGGCAATGTGTTGATCTACGTACACAAGGAGCAGGAACTTGACGACGTTGCGCAACGCTTCCCTGCCGATCATTACGTGATGGTGGACGACAAGCTGCGCATTCTCGCCGCCATCAAGTCAATCTGGGAACGGCGCGTGACGACCGTCTTCGTGCGGCAGGGACACTACGCTCTGGATCCAAAGATCCTGGCGGCCTACCCGGCCGCAGACCTGAGCATCGAGCGCATCGGCGCTTTGTTGAACTACGACCTTCAAAACTTTGTTCCGCGAGCTGCCCAGGTTTCCCGCGGAAGCGTTTGACATACTGATATGAATCCAACTGAAATTTCCGTCGCATTCGGTGCACCTGGAATTGAACCTCGCTGGACATCCAGCGCCAAGGAAGGTCTCGGCACCGCTTATCATACGAGCTGCCGGGTTTGGTTTACGCTCAGCCACGGAATTGTCAACGAAATCTACTACCCGACCGTCGACCAGCCGAATACGCGCGATTTCCAATTCCTGATCAGCGACGGGGAGACGTTATCGTCCGCACCTGGCACCTGCAGCTTGCGATTTTTTGGATCGCAACTGCGTATATCGCCGGCGGGTTGCTGCTGCCACCTTCGCTTGGAGCCAGCGAGCCAAAGGCCACCCAAGACAAACGGTGGTGGGCACGGACGTCTCCCTTCAGCATTGTGGCGAAGTCGGAAGGGATGTATTGTTTTGCCAACGGAGAATTGTGGAGGAAACCCGGGCGATGAGGCCGGTCGAGAACTCGCGCGCAGTGGTAGATCTCGATGCCATCGAGCAGCTGATCCCGTTGCTTGAGGGCCGCGGCTACCAAGTGGTGGGCCCTACAGTGCGCGACGGCGCGATCG
>DASQID010000806.1:0-8319 GCA_035631775.1 Acidobacteriota bacterium | reverse complement strand
CTCCACGTCGTAGCCTTTGCGTGGCGTTACTCCGATCTCCCGTACCGTCCGCGTTTGATCCGCCTTCAGTGGCTCCAGCCGGAGAAGAGTCGTGATCCGGCCCTTGAGTTCCGAGCGAAACGAAGCCAACTCGTCGGCGTTGCCCGGTACCTCACGTCGCGGCGGGAGTTCGGCTCCCCGCCGGGCAATTAGGGTGAATATCGTTTGCCCTTGCCGCGCCTCCCGAATCGAACCTCGCGGTGTTGAATAGAGTGCCTCAGGCTTCTGAAGCTCCAAGTCGGGCTCGACTGCCGGACCAGGTCTCTGGTAGAACCAGCGGCTGAACCAGTCGGTGGTGGCCAGGCGCAGTTTGAGGGTGTAGGCATGAGGATCGTTGGCTTCGGCGGTCGCAAAGCGGTCCACCGCCCCAAGCTGCTGATAACGGCGCCGGATGTGCGCGGCCGCTGAATCGAAATTTGGCGAGTACTGCTCGATCAGGGCCAGCAGCGGCCGCGGCGCGATCGCGATGTGCAGGTCGCACCGATCGATGCCGTAGACCGCGGCGGGGAAGAGGTTTTGCTCGACATCGGACGGTCCGACCCGGTCGCCCGGCTGTATCTCGATCGGCCACCGGTGGGACGTCCCGCCCTCGTTAATGACCGCACACCGGACGCGCTCGTCCAAGGCGCTGATGAACATCGTCATAGTGCCCCCGCCGGAGTGTCCGGCGCAGCCGATCCTGGAGGCATCGACCTCGGGCCTTGTCAACAGGTAATCGATCGCTCGCATTCCGTCCCAAATGCGGTAGTGCGTCAGGTCCTGCCCCATCAGCAGCAGCACCTGCCCTGGCATCGAGTGTTCGTATACCGGATCAGTGATCTCGGATGGCGCCCCTCTGGGATCCCAGTACTGCCGGCGCTCCCCTTGCCCGATCGGGTCGTAGGCGAGCACGACAAATCCGTTCTTGACCAGATTCAGGTAGACGGCCTGGTAGGCAGGCTGCATGCGCGCCAGAGGATAATGACCACAGGGCGAAATTATCCCCGGAAATGTACCGCGGCTCGAGGGAACGTACAGGTTGCCCGTGACCCAGAAACCCGGCCGGCTCTCAAACATGACGTTTTCGATGCGGTAGCTGTTCAGTTCCTGGACGCGAACCACTCTCGAATTGAGCGGCGTCCGCTGCGGCAGGCCGTGGATCATCTTGAGGAACTTCTCGCGCACAAAGCGGTTGCGCGCGTCGATGTCGGAGGCTGACCGGATTGCCGCGCGCTCCTGATCCCACTTGGCTGCGTGCGCATTTAGCCTCTGCGCCAGGAAGTTCAGCAACATGTCCGGATAGTCCTGGGAGTAGGATTGAATCCGGGCCTGCAAAGCAAACGGTGGAAGATTAAGGCCTGCGGCCAAACAGCCGGCGCGCCCGACAAACTCCCGACGGCTCAGTTTCATGTTTGGCCTCTCCCTCGCAGGATCCGACTCTCGCGGTTGCACCGCTGGAATCCGACCGGCCTGGCTAAAATACCACCGTTTTGTATGGGAACGGGATCAGATTCTGCCTGCGGCAATACCCGATGCGTCCAGGGCAGCTTCGCGCTTTGGCGGTCGCACTTTAAAAAGCCAGGGGCGCCAAGACAGATGTGGAGTGTCAGTATTTTCGTGGGATTCGATCCCCGGTTCCAACTCTCTATCCTGAAGATGTTGGGGCTATCCGACAGCGAGGAGAAGACCTGAGGGGCCCGGCAGGCGAACTCGCCGGATATCCCGAAATCCGGCCTGTCGCAACCAGCCGCATATTTCCTCCTCGCTGTAAGTGTTCCCGGCGCGGGTTCCAACCAACATGTTGAGCGCAAACAACACTGCGAATTTCGGGCCGGTCCTGTCTGCATCCGGAATAAACTCCTGGATCGCGATCGTGCCCCCCGGCGTCAGCGCGGCGCGGCACTTTTTCAACAGATCCAAGTTTTCCTCCTCGCTGAAGCTGTGGCAGATCTGAGACACGAGCGCCAGATCGAACCCGCCACCCAGGGTGTCGCTCAACAAGTCGCCGGCTCTCACCCTTATGCGCCCTCCCAGGCCGGCGGTTTCGATGTATCGTCGTGTCAGCGGCACGACCGCGGGGAGGTCGAACACTTCGGCTTCCAGCACCGGATTGGCGCGGCAGAAGGCGATGGAGTATGCGGCGGATCCGCCTGCCACATCCAGCATCCGCCTTTTCCCTTCGGCACCGACCGCCCGCACGACCATCGGTGCTCTTTCCCGGGCGTTACGGTCCATCGCGGCAATGAAGTATGTCGTCCACTCCGTTCCGCGATCAGAGACCTCGTCAGAGCCCACCGTTGTTCCCGCTTTTACGCACTCAGTCAAGCGGGACCAACGGGTCCAGAGGTTAACGCTGTGCATCAGGGAATCCCGGGCATAATCTGGTGAATCAGCGGCGAAGTAGCGGCCACTCAGCCGGGTATTGTGAAAGCGGTTGTCCGCCTTTCTCACCAGCCGCAGAGCGGATAGAGCGTTCAGCAGCATCTCCGTCGCCCTGGGATTGGTTCCGATTCTGCCGGCCACCTCCGAAGCGCTTGCTCCGGAACCCAGGGCGCTGAACACGTCCAATTCTATCGCCGTAAGGATCACCCTGCTGTCCTGAAAGCCGCGTATGGTCTGTGCGAGGTCGTCCGGGATGGTGCCGGCGGCATCCTTGGCCCGGAGACCGGCGTTCATTTTCTCGCGGTTCGAGAGTATTTCGGCGCGCAACTCCTGAGTGTCGATCCTGGCAAGGCGTTCGACAACGTTGCCTTCCACAATGTGAGAGCGGACTATTTCGGGCACATCTTGAGTCGTGACCTTGGAGTACCAGATTCCCTCGGGGTAGACCACCATGTTTACGCCGCTTTCGCAGAGTCCTAGCGAACCGCAGACCGTGACCTGCACGGCATCCGTCAATCGGTGAGTGGCGATCTCCCTACGCAAGGCTTCGATCACGCCGGCAGAACCTCGCGCCGAACAGCAGGGCACCCATTCAGGCTTTTGCTGATCACAAACGAACACATGATATCGGAATGGTTCCATCGTTCACCTCTCTTGCATGCCGTTGTTTGGGCTATTCTAGCCCTTGGGCCATGGCTGGGCTAGTACACATGCACGCGTCTGATTATAGAAACCGAGGGTCCAATCATTGTACGATGCTGATAGACGACAAATCCGTGCGGCGATCATCGACATGAGCCTGGTATCAGGTCATCCTGGGAGATTCCCGAAGATCGGACCTATAGGGAACCTTGATCTGAAGACAGCGTTATTTGGCGTCTCGCTCGTCCTGGTGCTGTTCTTTGTGTCTGTGGGGCAGGCACAGTCGATCCAGTATTCTCGGCTTCAGCGCAATGTCATCGAAAAGCGGCTCCTTCAATTTGCCGGCAACGACCGGGTACGCGAAGCAACACTCAAGAGACTCTTCGAGGAGGCCGGGTGCACCGGAGAACACCTCAAAGAAGAGCAGGTGAAGCATGCCGATTCGCCGAACGTGATCTGCACACTGCCAGGCAGCAGCAATGAGGTGATTGTGGTGGGGGCGCACTTCGATCATGTCAGTACCGGCAGCGGGATTGTGGACAACTGGAGCGGTGCCTCTTTGTTGCCCAGCCTTTATCAGAGTCTGAGTGCGTCGTCACGACGACATACCTTCATCTTCATTGGCTTTACCGGTGAAGAGCTGGGAATGGTTGGATCCAGGTTCTATGTGAAGCAGATCCCGCATGATGAACTTGCCCATATCCACGCCATGATCGACATGGATACGCTTGGGCTTGGCCCCACGGAAATCTGGGTGTCCAACAGCGATCCCAGTCTGGTTAAACTGTTGGCCGGCGCAGCGTCGGCACTAGGCCTGCCGGTTAAGGGTATGAACGTCGACGGTGTCGGCGACAGCGACGGATCCTCGTTCAAACGGGTCAAGATTCCTGTCATCACGTTGCACTCGGTCACAAGCGAGACCCTGCGCATTCTTCACTCGATCAGGGATGATCCGGCGGCAATCAAGCTCGATGACTATTATGACACTTACAGCCTGATCGCGGGCTACCTGGCCGTTTTGGATAGGAAGCTCGACGAGAAGGCAGAGGGCACCCCTTGAGAAGTGGTAGTCCAGCCTCAGGGCAATCTCTCGACTTCTCTTGGGGTACCCTGAGCCGACAATGTATCAGCTCAGCCAAATTGACCGCCGAACAATACATTGGTTTTTTCCAGTACCACCGCAAGTTCGGGATTTCTCTTCCTGATTCGGGAGTGTTCTCGCCTACAATGATGCGATGGCGCCGACTGCAAGGATTCTCGATCAGACAGAAAGAGGCAAAGCCTTCAGCCTGGATCTGGTTTGCGCATGCGTCATGGGGTTTGCGTTCTCCGCGAATTATATCAATCATGCGCCGCTGGTTCCGGCACTCACCCAGGCTTTCAGCTTTAGCCTGGCAATGGCCGGTTTTCTCACCACCGGTGTATTCCTAACACATGCCGGCATGCAGGTTCCCGGCGGTCATTTGGCCGACCTCCTGGGAGCCCGGCAGGTCGTGACCATCGCCTTGGCCGTGGTGTGCCTGGGTAACTTTGCCATTGCGTTTGCGACTGCCTATTGGCAGTTGCTGCTGTGGAAGATGTTTGTCGGGCTGGGGACCGGAACTTGTTTTGTGGCCGGGGCCCGCTATGTTTCTGCGGCGCAATCCGGCCGCCGATCGCACCTGGCTCAAGGGTATTATGGCGGCTCGATCATGCTGGGTTCCGGTTTTGTGATCCTGGCCGTCCCTCGATTCGCAGACGCTTTCGGCTGGCGGGGCGGCTTTCTGATCACGGCGACATTGGCAGCTGCCGCCTGGGTATTGTGGGTGGCCGCCGCGCCGACTTCCAGCGGATCCTCCCGCCCGCAGGGCAGCTTCGGGGGCATGATCGCCAATCCTCAGCTGTGGCTGCTCGGCCTGGCACAGATGGCATCTTTCGGGCTCGTCATCGTCATCAGCGCATGGATTACAACCTTCCTGCGCCGGGGGCTGCACATCGATCCGGTCACTGCCGGATTGATCGGCTCGATCGCGCTGATGCTGGGAATCGTTATGCGACCGCTGGGTGGAGTTTTGGTGGGCGTGATCGGGGTCCGCCCCTTAATCCGTCTCAGCCTCGTCCTGAGTGCAGCGGGATGCTTTTTGCTCGCGTCAGCCGGGAACTCGGTGGCTTGGGTTACAGTCGCTATCTTATTGATCGGCGTGGGCTGCGGATGCCCATATGCGGCACTTTTCACGAGTGCCGCAGCGCTTTACCCGGAACGAGCCGGTGCGGCAATGGGACTTGTCAATATGCTGGGGATTATCATGATACTGGCTGCGCCACCACTGATAGGCCGGTTCGTCGACTGGAGCGGAAGCTTTCAATCCAGCTTCATGGCCCTGGGTTTCTTTTCCCTAGTCGCACTGATGGGCACGCTTGGGATTGATGAATCATGAATTTGACCGACCTGTTCGACCTTTCGCTTGTGAATCGCCGCGACCAGATGGCCCTCGAGTTTTGTGGACAACAATTCACTTTCGGCGATATCGATGCCAGAAGCAATCGCCTTGCGCAGCTCCTTGCCGCTCGGGGCATGCGATGCGGCGACCGCCTCTGCGTGTACCTCCCCAACTGCGTCGAGATGATCGACTTGTTCGTGGCTTGCGTAAAGCTGGGGGTGATCTTCGTGCCGATTAATATCCTCTACAAGGAGCGCGAGATCGCACACATCCTCACTGACGCCGAGCCAAGTGCCGTGGTGACGGTGGCGACGCCGTTTCCTGCCGGTGCGCCGGTCTGGCACCCGGAAGAGCTGGCCGCAGAGGCCAGACACTTCAGTTCCGACCGGCCGCGTGTAGCCCGCGAAGGTGAGGCCGCCGCAGCACTTGTCTACACCTCGGGAACCACCGGCACGTCCAAGGGTGCGATTCTCAGCCACAATAATTTTGCCGCCAACGCACTCAACCTCCTCACATGCTGGCAAATCACATCGGACGACAGATTTCTGCTCCCGCTGCCGCTGTTTCACGTTCACGGACTGGGCAACGGGCTTCACGTGTGGCTCATCAGCGGCTGTCGGATGCGGTTGCTGGAGCGCTTCGAGCATCAGTCGGCGCCGGCGGAGTTTCTGGACTTCCGCCCCACTCTATTTTTCGGAGTGCCGACCATCTATGTGCGCTTGCTCGACACCCCCACGGATCAGGCGCGCACGATCGGGAGCTTGATGCGGCTCTTCGTCTCGGGCTCCGCGCCTCTGCCGGCACAGGTGCTCGAGGACTTCCGCAAGCACTTCGGGCACCTGATCCTGGAGCGCTACGGCATGACCGAAACGCTCATGAACATGAGCAATCCTTACGCAGGCGAACGCCGCGCCGGTACCGTGGGGCTGCCGCTGCCGGGAATCTCGGTCCGGCTGCTCGACCGGGAGGGCAGACCCGTGCCGGACGGCGAAACCGGCGAGATTTACCTCCGCGGGCCGAACGTGATTTCCGGATACTGGAGGCGGGAAGATGCTACTCGAGCCGCATTCGTCGACGGCTATTTTCGTACCGGGGACCTGGCAGTGCGTTCAAAAGACGGCTACTACACGCTGCAGGGACGGCGGAGCGATCTGATAATCTCCGGAGGTTTCAACATTTATCCGCGCGAGATCGAGGAGTTCCTTGAGGAGCTGGCGTCTGTTGCCGAGGCTGCAGTGGTCGGCACCCCGGATCCGCTTCGCGGAGAAGTCCCGGTTGCCTACATCGTGCCACGCGGTTCCGCAGATACAGCAGCCTTGGAGGCAGCGTGTCGTGCCTCCCTGGCCACGTTCAAGGTTCCGCGCGCCTTTGTCATCGTCGACAAGTTGCCGCGCACCGCTCTGGGGAAGATTCAAAAGCATCTCCTTCATCCGTGATTATGGTGCCGCCGCAATTCCTCCCGAAAAAATCTGCCGCAAATTTCACCAATTGCACGAACAATCGGGGTTAAATTCATAGATCGTTTCGTGAGATTCCAGGCGACAACATATCACACCGATGGAGCCGATGCCGGAACTAAAGGATTCCCGTCAACGCTGGTGGCTGTTGGCCCTGCTGATCTCCGGGATGATACTTGCCTATGCGCAGCGGGGAGCACTCTCCATCGCCGCCCCTTTCATGATGAGGGATCTCGGACTTTCTACCGGCGCAATGGGACTGCTCCTGTCGGCTTTCTTCTGGTCATACTCGCTCATGCAAGTTCCCGCGGGTTGGACGGTCGACCGGCTCGGTGTCCGTCGTGCCTACGCCTGGGGATTTGCGCTCTGGTCCGTGGCATCCGCCCTCACCGGTTTTGCGCACGGCATGCTGGGGCTGATTGTTACCCGCGTGGTACTCGGCGTGGGGCAGTCCGCAGCCTTTCCCGCCAGTGCCCGCGCGGTTTCGAACTGGTTCAAAGACCGCGAGCGCGGGAGTGTGACGGCCGGCTATCTGACGGGCGTCCGGCTCGGTCAGGCGCTGATTTCCGTGGCCGGTGTGGTCTTTCTCTCATCGCTCGGTTACAGGCTGTTCTTCCTGATCGTGGGATTGGCTCCGCTCGTGTGGCTTGTTCCCTGGTCGCAATTCCTCATCAGGTGGGAGCCAATGCACTCTGCGGCCGACTCGGGTCGCCTGGCTTCAACTGCGCCGCAAATCACATTCCTGGCCAATCTGGCACTCTTGAGACAGGCAAGCGTCCTGGGAGTATTTCTGGGCTTTTTTGCCTATGACTACGCCTGGTACGTCTACGTATCCTGGCTCCCTTCATACCTGATGATAGAGCGAAAGTTCAGCGCGGCGGAGATGGGGCTCTACAGCTCGATTCCATACCTGGCCATGTCTGCCACGACACTGCTCTCCGGGTTTGTCAGTGACGCCCTGGTACGGAGAGGGTATTCGGAAGTGAGAGTGCGCAAGCTTCTGATCGTGGTCGGGCTTCTGGTCACCTGCCTGATCGTTCCGGCAGGCCTCGTGCAAGACAAGATGAGGGCCGTCTGGCTGCTCACGATTTCGATTGCAGGGCTGGGGATTGCGGCGCCAAACACGTGGACACTGACGCAGTCGGTGTGCGCTCGGAACATTGTGGGCACGGTCTCGGGAATACAGAACTTTGGGGGCAATCTGGGCGGAATTCTTGCTCCCTTGTTAACCGGGGTCATAGTCTCGGCTGCTCATTCCTTTTCGATGGCGCTCAGTCTGACTGGAGGGATCCTCGTACTCGGTATGCTTTCCTACTGCTTTCTCATTTCACGCCGCATCGAATTGGAGCCTGACAGCTAAACCAGTTTGTAATATTCGGCAGGATCCACCGGAACATCCA
>DASQID010000805.1:0-8615 GCA_035631775.1 Acidobacteriota bacterium | reverse complement strand
GGCGCGTCGGGCGGCGGGCAAGTCAATGTTGTGTCGAAGACGGGGACGAACCACTTTCACGGTGGCGCCTTCGAATACTTGCGCAACGACGTATTTGACGCGCGCTCGCCATTTGACCCCTCCCAGATCCCTCCGTTCCGCCTGAACCAGTTCGGCGCCAACCTGGGCGGGCCGATTGTCAAGGACCGAACATTTTTCTTTGCCAACTTCGAAGGGCTGCAACAGCGGCTCGCGAGCACGCTGATAGGATATGTGCCGAGCGCGACGTTTCGGACGAAGGCGGTGGCGACCTCGCCGGCGCTCCAGCCGCTTATGGCGGTGTATCCGGCGGGCAAACCATACGGCGATCCAAATGTCGACCAGGTGACCGTGCAAGGAAGCAACTCGGTCCGCGAGTATAGTGGCATGATTCGCGTCGATCACAAGTTCACAGACAACACCACGTTTTTCGCGCGCTACACCATAGACGACGCTCTCACCGATACTCCGAACGGTGCCCTGGGCGCGCGCGACAACCTCGAGGTTCGCCCCTCTAATCTGGTTTTGCAGCTGCAGCATATCTTCACGCCCCACATCGTCAACGAGGCAAAGTTCGGGGTGAACCGCTCTGCTTATCGCCATCCGACGGTCGGAATCGCACCCGTCGATGTCAGCTTGGGCTCATCCGGCAGCACTCCAGGTCTCTTCGATGATCTGATTCCAAACGCCCTGGACCTGGAGATCGGAACCACGTTCAATTATGTCGACAATCTGACCGTCAATCGTGGGCGCCACAGCTTTAAGATGGGCGCAGAAATCAGGCGCATTCAGCTCAATAATTCGGGCAACGCCATAGACACCGCCACGATAACCTATGCCAGCCTGCAAGACTACATCGACAACAAGCTGGACTCGGTCTCCGTGAACTCAGCCTTGGGAGTGGGCGGCATGCGACGCACCATGTGGATGGGCTACGGGCAGGACGAGTTCAAGGCAAGCCCTAACCTCACGATTAACATGGGCGTGCGCTATGAGTACTACTCGGTCATGCACGAGGTCTTGGATCGTGCTGCCGTTGTGGACATCCAGGGTTGTGGGGGCTTTTGCCCGAAGGGTACACCCTACTACTCACCCGATCGCAATAATTTCGGTCCGCGAGTAGGCCTGGCATGGTCTCCCAGAGCCTTCAAAGGGAAAACGGTAATCCGCTCGGGATTTGGAATTTACTTTAGTCCGGGGCAGAACGACGATTTCAGCGATCCCCACGAGAGTACCGCGCAACGGTTGAACGTTTCGTCGGCGGACATACCCAATCTTTCGTACCCGATCGCACCCTTTCTGAGCCAAGCTCAAGCGTCGGGCGTCAGCCCCAAGGGGATCGATCGCGGCCGCCGCGACCTGTATTACGAAAACTGGACTCTCGGAATCCAGCAGCAGTTACCAGGCAGTTTCGTGGGCTCGGTCGGCTACATTGGCAGCGAAGGTCATAAAATGTTCACCAACTATGCTGTCAACAACCTCGATCCGGTAACGAAGAAACGCCCCCTGCCTCAGTTCGGCAAATTCAATATCAAGAGGAATGACGGGAACAGCAATTTCAACGCGTTCCAGGCCTCGCTCAATCGGTCGTTCACACGCGGCTGGCTGTGGCAGACGCAATATATGTGGTCGCATGCCATTGCCGACGGCTCGGTAGGAGCGGGAGAAACCGTGGGGTACCAAAACGTCAACTGCCGCAAATGCGACAGGAGCGCCACACCTTATGACGTACGCCAAACCATCACTATGAATTCCGTGTTCCAGCTTCCCTTCGGCCAAGGCAGGCGCTACTGGCACGCGGGTGGCCTGGCAGGGAAACTCATCGGGGGCTGGGAACTGAGCGGAATTGGGACGGCCAGCACCGGCCGCCCGATCAATGTCGTGGTGACGCGGAGCGCCTCCGCCCTGCCGGACGGCAACAGCAGCAACCAGAGGCCGGATCTCGTCCCCGGGGTATCGATCTATCCGGACAACCAAACGATTTCCCACTGGCTAAACAAAGCGGCGTTCGCGGTGCCGGCCAAGAACACCTGGGGGAACGCGGGACGTTACATCGCGCGAGGACCAGGACTGTGGGAAGTGGACACGGCACTAGAGAAGAAGACGTCCATCGCGGAACACGCCGATATCAGCTTCCGGGCTGAGGCATTCAACTTGTTCAACCACCCGGTTTTTGCCAACCCGGGAAACAATTTCGCAGCGTCCTCGTTTGGGCGAATTTCGAGCGTTCTCAACACGGGTGCCATCGGCACCGGAGCGCCGCGGCGCCTGCAGTTCATGCTTCGGGTCGATTTCTGAACCAGACTTCCTAGCACTGGTCCGCAGCTGGATGACGGGAGCAACGCGGGCTGCCCTTGGCAGGGGCAGTCCGCGCGGCGGTGGCTGTTTGGGTCCGCATTTCTTTGAGGTCATTAAGAGTCTTCGCGGTTGCATTGAGAATCAAACTGTGAAAACCTCAAAAAAGCTTCCATGAGAGTCAGCTCTGCCCCTCGGAATTGGAGCAGTCGGGCGGATTTATCTTCTGTTTAGGTGGCACTTGCTAAGTTGATCCCACAAATGTAGCGCTTCGGGAAACTCATCCCTTAAGGCCCTGCACAAGGAGGCATATGCGATCTCACTTTACGTCAAAGAGCCGTTGGATTCTGGGCATTCTGCTAATGCTGATCTCGGCGTTTGCGATCGCCGCAGACGGTCCCTACAAATTTATCAAAAAAATCCCTGTGGGCGGCGATGGCGGTTGGGATTACCTCACCATGGATAGTGCCGCGCGGCGTCTCTACGTTTCGCACGGATCGAAGGTAGATGTCCTGGATGCGGATGCTGACAAAGTGGTTGGCGAGGTCTCAAAGACTCCTGGAGTACACGGAATCGCCGTAGTGCCTGAATTCAATAGGGGCTTTGTCACCTGCGGGCAAACGAACGAAGTCGCAATCTTTGACCTGAAGACGATGGCGGTTGTCAGTCGAGTGCCAGCCGGAAAGAAGCCGGATGCGATCATCTACGATGCCGCTCTCAAAAGGGTGATTGTGAATAACAACGGTGGTGACAGCTCCACGATCATCAACGCCGCGGATGGGAAGGCAAGCGGCACGATTGATCTGGGGGGCGCCCCTGAATTTGCGGCTGCTGACGGAAAGGGCAAAGTGTTTATCAATCTGGAAGACAAGAGTGAAACGGTGAAGATCGACCCCATTTCGCTCAAGGTCGAAGCACGTTGGCCGCTAAAGCCTTGCGAGACGCCTTCGAGCATGGCCATGGACACGGCAAACCGCCGGCTGTTCATCGGCTGCCGCAATAAGCTCATGGCTGTCGTCAACGCAGACACCGGCAAAGTCATTACGACCATGCCTATCGGCGATCACGTCGATGCGACGGTGTTCGAACCTGCTACCGGCCGGATATTCTTTTCCAACGGAGACGGCACCGTGGACATTTTCCACGAGGATTCCCCTGACCGCCTCTCGGTGGTTGCCAGGCTGACAACCGAGGCCGGAGCGAAGACCATGGCTTTGGATCCCAAGACGCATCGGATTTTCCTTTCCACGGCAGATCGTGACGCAAAGACTGTCAAACCGGGATCTTTTCACGTCCTGGTGTACGGATACTGAGAAGGGATGAATCGGGAGGGTAGAGGTGCAGTTTTAAAAAGCCACCTCAAAGACTCGAAGAGTCAAGGCTCAAAAAGATGAGAGGTGGTCTCAACTCGTTTTGCGACGCAGTACCACGGAGGGTGCAGGACTATGAATAGGTACAGATCGGTTCTTCTGACATTGTGCTTCGCCGCGATTGCGGCCAGCCAGAATAGCGCACGGGGTCCGGCGACCGATTTCAGGTTCGTGAGCTGGGGCGACACGAAAGAGGGGTTGAGCGTCCTGATCAGTCAGTCCAACCAGGCCAAAGCAATGAACCCAAATCTGACGATTTACAACGGCGACTTGGTCAACGGATTCAGTCTGAGCGGATTAGTCACCTGGAAAGACGCGATGAACGGCAACGCTCACAATGGCATGTTCGACAAAACCTTCGCGGTCCGAGGCAACCACGACAAGGGCAACGATGCGCGCTGGCAGGAGTTCTTCAACTTCCGTGGTGTCGCCTCCGCCGTCGGGGCTAAAAACTACGGCTTCCTGAGCGATAACTTGACCTACTCGTTTGACTACAACAACTCCCACTTCATCGGAGTGGATGACCTCGGAGATGTGACGGTCATGACGGAGGACCAGATCAACTGGATGGACCAGGATCTCACGGCGGCCGAGCAACGAGGTCTCACTCATGCCTTCCTCTTCTGGCATGGACCTCTCTATCCTGTGGGCGCTCATTGCTGCACTGCCGCCAAGACCGACTTCGTGACGATGGCCAACAAACACCCGATCATCTCGGCCACGTTCCACGGCCACGAGCACCAGATCGCCTGGGTGCATATCGACAAGAGCCGCTACAGCAATGCGACGCATGAGTTCGAGGAATTCGTCACCGGCTCTTCGGGCGCAGAAATGAAGGAATGTAAGGCCCACCGTAGCGATTATTGCCAGAAGGCCGCCGGATTCGCCACAGTCGACGTGTCGGGGAAGTCGTTTGTTGTGAAGTTCTTCCTGAACGGGAACAGCACGCCAGACCGGACATTCACTTTCAACAAGGGCGACGGGGGCAATACCAAGCCGGCCTTCGATCACCCGTGATGGATCAGCGACCTCCCGCCAAACCGACAGGACGATGGTGGCTCCTCAAGAGAATCCGAGGCACGTTGATGTCTCTCACGCGGAGGAAGAGCGACCTCTGTACGCAAGGCAATCACCGTTTCCTTTGGAGTTACTTTTTTGGCTTGGGAGGAGGCAGTTTTCCATCCGGGCCCATTGAAACCCCGACCCTCTTGCCGGCTCTCTGCACCGAAGCTTCGTATCCCGTGAGTTTGCCCTCTTTGGTCACCGATTCGAAGTGCAGCACTTTGCCTTCTCCCAGGCTCTTTTTCACCTCTGCCTGAACGGCCGCGGGAAGCGTCGCGATATCGACCTGGGTCTCGACCTTGATCAGCTTACCATTGGGATCGATCAGCATGTCTCGGGTGCGACCGTTGACCGTCGTCTCGAGTTCATACTGGGTTTTCCCATCTTCAACTTCCTTGGAAAGGCCAACGATCTTGGCGCCCTTGGTCTGCTCCTCGACGGTTTTTTGGACTGCAGGGGGAAGCTTTTTCACATCCAGGATTTTGCCGCCTTCCTGTTTTGCTTCCTTCGCTTCCTTTGCTTGTTGCTGTGCCCAGGCCGTTCCAAAGCACAACAGGCCAATACTCAGAAGAAAAAGAATACCGCTACTGTATTTCAAAGGCCTCATTTTGAATTCTCCTATTTGATTTTTGCAGCCAGCCCTCGGGAATCTCATTCTTAGTTACAATTGCTCCCGGTTAAGGGAACACCACTAACAGGAGATGTTCCCTCCCGCAGAGGTCCGGTAAAATCACCTTCAAATATTCGCCGCTGCTCAGGAGGCCTCTTCTGGGCAAATGCATTGCGCGCATCCAGGTGATAATCGCGAAACAGGAGGTTGAAGGTCCCATGATACGCATCGGCCTCAGCCTTGGTGACAATTTCGATGCGCCCGCGCCCTGGTCGCGAGAACTCGGAGGAATAAGGGTTCTGGTTAATTTTTCTTTAATTGCCGAAGCGGATACCCCCTTTTCAGACGTTTCCATCCCATTGACAACGAGAGTTGCTCCTCCCGAACCCAGTGCCGATGAATCAAGAAAGGCCGAGACTGCGCCGATCACATCCTGATCCAGCACGGGGAGATCGCTCAGGGCCTTATGATCTAGGCTTACGACATCGAGGTTTTCGCCAGGATTCGTGTTCACCTGCTCCGCCTGGCCCGAGGCAACTACCACCTCCCGCAGTTCGACAATCGGAAGGACGATCCGAAGCGACGTGAGATCTCGATCGCGGACCACGACTCGCAAGGTGCCTGGTTTGAAGGACTCTCTCCGCACATAGACTTCATACCTGCCGGGAGGGACTGGTACGAAACGGAAGGCCCCGGTCTTGTCGGTGACGATCGTTTGTTCGGGGCTGTTTCCGGTTTTGCGCAATTGCACTGTGGCGTCAGGTATTGAAGCGCCGCTCTGATCCAATACAATGCCCGAGATAATGAATCGGTTAGGCAAAGATTGACCGAACGTGCTCGTGAGTTTGCCGCAGACGGTAAATCCCAAAGCACCAACGATGAATGATAGCATGCAGGCATCCCGCCCCTGACATCGGGATACTAAATAATGGAAGATGAGAAGATGATGAGAGGAGGTGCCCGCAGGGTCCATGGCAGCTATTATCGGAGGGATTGCTCAGCGGAGCGAATTAATTTCCCGGATCGAGGTCGATTGTGGGGAAATGCTCCCTGTTCTTTCCATCGCCCGAGCACCGACGATACTTCCACTATGATGCCAGAATGTGGGTTAGGGAATCTGGCAATCGATTTGCTGAACTCCCTGGGATGTTATCAAGTGCAGGATCTCGGACCGCAACTCAAGGAAGCCTCAAAATTTCTTTTGACTTCGGCTGCCGCCTGCAACTGATCAGGTGTTCTGATAAGGCTCTGCAGGAGAAGTGGAAGCTGTGTGCGCCATACCTCACTAGGTGGCACCGGGAGGTCATAGCAATGGAGTTCCCACTGAGCCGAACTCGGAAACCAACAAACTCATCAAGGAGAAAGGCATGAAGAAGTTACTCGCCCCCCTTTTGGTTTTGGTTTGCGGTGTGGGGCTGGCCCAGCGCGCCCCGTACAACCCGGTGATTGTTCCCGATGATTTCACTACGAAGATCGACAACCCCTTCTATCCGCTCAGGCGCGGCACAACCTACACATACGCAGGCGTGAGCGACGCAGGCAACGAACTCAACACGGTGGAAGTTACTCACTCGACAAGAGTCCTGATGGGCGTAACCTGCGTGGAAGTGATTGACACGGTATTTGTGAACGGCGCCCTTGAGGAGCTGACCCACGACTGGTTTGCCCAGGACGAGCAGGGTAATGTCTGGTATTTCGGCGAAGATGCTAGGCAGTTTCTAAATGGCCAGCAAGTGGGTACCGAGGGATCCTGGCTTGCCGGCGTGAACGGCGGGCTGCCCGGCATCGTGATGGAGGCCAACCCGCAGGTTGGTGACCTCTACCGTCAGGAGTATCTGAAAGGTGTGGCCGAGGACATGGCCGAGGTTCTCAGCCTCCAGGGGTCCGTGAGCGTTCCTTATGGCAGCTTTACCAACTGCGTGGTGACCAAGGACTTCTCGCCGCTGGAGAGGAAGGTTATCGAGAATAAGTGGTACGCCAGAGGTATCGGCTTGGTAAAGTCGATGAATGTCAAGGGCGGAATCGACACCTCAGAGCTGGTATCGGTCAAATAGCCCATCCGAGCGGGTAGCCACCCCCGTGAGGGTTTCTCTGATTGAGGTCCTTCGTGACTGCCCGTCGCCAAATGTTAATCAGCGTCCCGCTGTCGAGCCGACTCGCGCGGGTGGCCGGGTCATCAGATCGATGTAGATGCCGTAAAACTTCGCCGGATCGAGATCAAATTGCACATTCGCCAAATGCTCGTAGGGAGGAACTGTCGCAGTCTTCTCCCAAAACAGGGTCTGCCCATAGCTTGGACCGTGATCGATATCCACGTCCACATACATTTCCTTCTGCGCCGTAATGATCGAAGGGTCGAGCAAGGCCACAGCGGCAATCTCGTCCCACATGAAGCTGCCCCCGGAGAACTTCGCGAGATAGCGCGCGACCGGAGTGTCCGCCTTGGCGATGGCGGCGCGCAAGTCAGGGCCCAGGCTTGTCTTGATCGAAATGTCGATTGGAGTAATGGTGATCTTTTTCCACGGCGCACGCATGACGATGCGTGCCGCTTCCGGATCGAACCACCAGTTAAATTCCCTCCGCCCGTCGATGCTGTTGACACCGCCCTTGTCGGCATACATCCCGCTGCCCATGAGAACAAGTTCCTTTGCCAGCGTTGGGACATCGGGGTGAAGTCGGATCGCCAGAGCGATATTGGTCAGAGGTCCGCCTGCCCAGATAACAACCTCGCCTGGATTCTTGTGTACCATGCGCGCGATGAACTCGGCAGCGGTCCCCGAAAGCGGCTTGATCTGAGGAGCGCCCTCCGGCATCGGCGGCACAACCTCCGGTGGATGGTACTTTACTCGGGTGGCTGCATTGCCGCCTACTCCAGAGAATGCTTCCATCCAGCATCCCTTGTAACGGAGCCTCCCGTAAAGCGTCTCCCAACGCTCGGATTCCTCTTTTGAATTCAGCAGCGGATATTCCGCCCCCTCGACGACCGGAACATCGGTGCGGCCGGCAATCTCGAGTAAGCGCAGTGTGTGTTGGGTCTCCTCTTTGACCCACTGATCTCCGCTGACCGTGGTGACGCCGAGCACATCGAACTTTTCTGATTGCAGGAAAACCAGGATGGATTGCATGTCGGTCGTCGCCGGTCCCCGAGCATCCTGGTCGACGATCACTTTCAGCTTTTGCGCCTGAACAGGGTGGCTGGCCGTCAGGACAATCGCTGCTGCCAAAACCATAATCGTTTTTTGTTTACGCAATGGGACCTC
>DASQID010000804.1:0-5232 GCA_035631775.1 Acidobacteriota bacterium | reverse complement strand
TGCCTCCTCGTCGCGCATCTCCATCCAGGCCGTACTCTTCGGATTGTCCCGTACGAGCTGCGAGACGTCCGGATACGTGACGACTTCATACCCGAAATAGATAAACGTCATGAGGAGGAGCGCTGCCAGGAGCTTTCGAGTCATGGTGTCGCGGGCTGGGGAATTGCCGGGATTCTCATTATTGCGCCTGCCATTCTATCAAAATCGGCCGGCGAAAGTTGCTATCCGACGGTGTAGATCCTGCCTGCCCCCTGCTTTTTGCATTGACCACCCGGGCCATCCTCGGCACTATTTTTCACGACCCACGCAGGTCCATGAGCGATATCGTTCTGCATTAGGTGAATACGGACATGTCCCAAAGCATCTCAGGCTCGGCAGGGCAGCAGATCGCCCGGGCGATGCGCTTTTTGCCCTTCGTACCGCCTCGCTGGCTGCGCAACGCGCACGTGCAGACCGTATACGCCTCGCGACGACCGCGCAGGTGGAATTTCGGTTGGGAAAAGTGGGAGCCCGTGGAAATAAGCCTTGGCAAGGACGGGAAGCTCAGGGCGGAAGCCTCTTGGCAGCCCGGACCGGCGAAAGATTCACCACTGCTCTTCCTCATGCATGGGCTGGAGGGAAGCGCACAATCCCACTACCTCTTGGGCATCAGCAAGAAGGCTTATGCTGCCGGGGTTCACACCCTGCGGGTAAATATACGCAACTGTGGCGGAACGGAAAACCTCACGCCCACCCTGTACTGCGCAGGACTCTCACAAGACGTCCTGTCAATCGTGGAGCACTGCAGGAAGAATCTCGGCATAGAGGCAATCTACGCCGCGGGCGTTTCCCTTGGCGCCAATATCATCCTGAAGTTCCTGGGTGAGCAGGGTTTGCAAGGTCCGGAATACATCAGAGGGGCGGCTGTTGTGAGCACACCCATCGATCTGGAGCTGGGCGTCCAAAAAATGGAAAGAACTCAAAATTGGTTCTACCAGAAGTACTTTGTCGACAAACTCATCGAACGGATGCGACGCAAGACTGCGCTGTTCCCCGGGCTGGCGGATATGAAACGAATCGAAAAAATCCGTTCGATCAGGGAGTTTGACGACGTAGTGACAGCACCTCACTTCGGATTCGGAACCGCAGAGAATTATTATCGCCTTGCTAGTGCAAGGCCCCTGCTGCGGAACATATGTGTGCCAACCCTGCTTATTCAGGCAGAGGACGATCCTTTCATTCCCTTCGAACCCTACCTGGATTCTGGAATAGGGGAGAATCCGTTCCTGAGGCTTCTTGCAACCAAATATGGAGGCCATACCGGGTTTCTGGCCTCACGCCCCTCCGGGACGGACCAAGATGCCTACTGGGCGGAAAGCCGCGTGGTGCAGTTCCTGACGGCCCTTACGTTCGAAGGCTGAGTGGTGCCTCGGTTTCCTGGACCGTTTCATCGTTTCCTTTGGTGATGCGGGGTGAACGTTACGGCCGTTGCTCAATTTGACGATATGGGAAATGTGTTTACAAGCGCAGGGTCGTATGTCAGACTTCTGTTGCCACTTTCATAAAGAATCATGACTAAGATGGAGTCTCCCAGCATCGCCATTAACAGCATCATTATTATCCGGGGCCTGTCGCCCGGCGGATAGAGGACATCACTCGTGCTTGGAGAAGGCCCTCATCCGTTAGCCGGGTGAGGGCCTTTTTTGTTATTTGACGCACCTTGGGAGGCAGAGGATGAAAATTCAGATTTACGACACCACACTCAGAGACGGCACGCAGTGCGAGAGCGTCGCGTTCTCAGTGGAAGACAAGTTGCAGGTCGCGCGAAAGCTGGACGAGCTTGGCATCGATTACATCGAGGGCGGCTGGCCCGGATCCAACGATAAGGATGCCGAGTTCTTCCGCAAGGCGTCGGCGCTTCAGTGGAATTCGGCGCGGCTCGCCGCGTTCGGCAGTACGGCGCATCCCAGGAACCTGCCGGCCGACGACCCGAACCTGCGGGCACTCCTGGAGGCCAACACCGGGGTGCTCACCATCTTCGGAAAATCGTGGGATTTTCATGTGACCACAGCGCTGAAGATTACGCTGGCTCAAAATTGTGAGCTGATCCGTACCTCTGTTGCGTATCTCAAGTCCGCCGGCAGGGAGGTGATTTACGACGCCGAGCACTTCTTCGACGGATTCGCCGCCAATCCTGATTATGCCCTAGCCACGCTGCGCGCCGCGGAAGAGGGTGGGGCCGGCTTTATCGTGTTATGCGACACCAATGGCGGGAGCCTGACGTCGCGCATCGAGGAAGGCATCGAGAGGGCGAAGGCAACGGTGAAGACTCCGCTCGGGATTCACACTCACAACGATTCTGAGCTTGCTGTCGCGAACAGCCTGGCCGCGGTCTCGTGCGGAGTCGTACAGGTGCAGGGCACGATAAACGGTTATGGCGAACGCTGCGGCAACGCTAATCTTTGTTCGATCATTCCGAATCTGGAGCTCAAGATGGGCTACGAGACGATAGGTCGAGAGCGCCTTCCGCGGCTGGCCGCGGTCTCCAAGTTCGTCAGCCAAATGGCAAACCTCCCCCATCGAAAGGAACTCCCTTACGTGGGCGGCAGTGCCTTCGCCCATAAAGGCGGAATCCACGTGAGTGCCGTGATAAAGGATGCCGCGACATACGAGCATGTCGCGCCGGAAATGGTGGGGAACGCACGCCGTGTCTTGGTCTCCGAGCTATCCGGGAGGAGCAACCTCGCATACAAAGCGCGCGAGATGGAAATGAACCTTCAAGGACAGGACGAGGCCATCAAACACGCATTGCGGCGGCTAAAGAAACTGGAACACGAAGGCTATGAATTCGAGGCTGCCGAAGGCTCCTTGAGAGTTTTGCTCGAAACGGCAGTCCACGGGGAGCCCGAGTTCTTCACTATAGACAATTTCCGCGTCGTCTCCGAAATGCGACGGGGCGGAGAGTTCTCCTCCGAGGCGACTGTCAAGATCCGGGTTGGCGACGGTGTGGTGCATACCGCCGCCGAGGGGGACGGTCCCGTCCATGCGCTGGACACAGCGCTTCACAAGGCGTTGCATCAGTTTTTCGAGCCCTTGCGCGCCGTGCGTCTGACCGATTATAAGGTTCGCGTGCTGGAGGCGGGCAAGGGTACTGCAGCAAAGGTGCGGGTGCTCATCCAGCAGACAGACGGAGAAGAAAGTTGGACGACGGTCGGGGTCTCAGAAAACATCCTCGAAGCCAGCTATGCAGCTCTTGCCGACGGCGTTCGCTATAAACTGCTCAAGCACCGCGGAACGCCCGATCACGCACTCCGCTCCACCCTTCGATTCTCAACGGAAAGCACTGGCAATCCGGAGGCTGCAGCCGAGTCTCCAATTGCCCACGGGGGTCCAACGTCGTAGCTGACCGATGTCTTGGCGTCTTCGCATCTCGGCGGTGGCTTTTTAAAAAGCCACCGCCAAGACGGGAAGAGACGCGAAACTATTTTGATTGTGGCAATGCTGCTTCCAGCAACGCACGGAAGATTCGCTGCGCGTCTCGTCAGAAATGCGGCAGTTTGTCATAAGGCAGAGTCGCATGCGCGTCGCTTTTTCGTCAGGCCTTGGGCAAGCCTTTCCGTGCCACCTGTTCCATGACTTCGCAGAAGCGGTCCAACTCCCCCAAAGTGGTGTACACGTTCGGTGTGATTCTGAGACCCTTAAACTCCTCGTGGATAATGGGGGTCGTAAATATTTTGTGCTGGCTCATCAGGTAAGATCCCAGCTGCCCCGGATCAACGCCGACCACTTCCACGTTGGCGATTCCGCAGGACTGTTCGTCGTCGAATGAGGTATTGAAGCGGATCTTCGGCACATCCTTCAGCTTGGTCATCCAATACCGCGAAAGATAGCGCATACGCGCCTCCTTCCGCTTCGCCCCGATTCCGTTGTGAAAGAGCAGTGCTTCCCCGATGGCCAACCGTGGCGCCGCGGAGTGAGTGCCGATTTCCTCGAATTTTCGGATGTCGCTGCTCTGCTTGGATTCCGCTGCCATGAGGGGCCAGATTTTTTCTATCTTCTCCCGCCGGACATAGAGCAATCCAGTTCCCTTGGGCGCATACAGCCACTTGTGCAAGCTGGTGCCGTAATAGTCACAGCCGATATCGGGCTGTTTGAAATCAAAATGAGCGAAGGAGTGGGCGCCGTCCACGATCACTTCAATGCCTCTGGATCGCGCCATCTCGCACACCTCCCTGACGGGCGTGATCTGACCGGTGATGTTCACTACGTGCGATATGAGAATCACTCTCGTCTTGCCGGTAACCGCTCTTTCAAAAGCCTGGGTGATCTCACCGAGGTTTTTGGGCGGGATAGGAATTTTGATCATCTTCAAAACCAGGCCTTCCCGGCGTTCCCGCTGGCGCAGCGTGGTGAGCATACGAGGGTAATCCTGAGTCGTGGTCAGGATTTCATCCCCCGATTTCAAGTCCATGCCCATCAGAAGTATTTCCAGGGACTCGGAGGCATTGCGCGTGATGGCTATCTCCTCGCGGTCGCAGCCGAACAGCTCCGCGAGTCCGGTACGGATGACTTCACTCTGCGGCTCCAGAATCTGCCACATCGTATATGCAGTGGCATCTTCCTGCTCCCAGATGAAACGAACCAGGGCTTCAGTGACAATGCGAGGAGACGGAGAGACGCCCCCGTTATTCAGGTTGATGATGCCGCGCGTCACGGTGAATGCCCGCTGGATGTCGAACCAGAAGTCCTCATCCATGGCTGCTTGGCCGGGCGAGAGGTGCTCCACCCGGCGGACAGCGGCCCGCAGTTCTTGCAGAAGTGCGCCGACCGCAGCACTGGAAAGCGCAGCAAGGCCCAGCCCTTTGCCGGCAAAATTGAAGAAGTCACGCCTGTTGAAATCCGATGCCGAGGCAGTGGAGGATGTCATCATGGATCTCCTTTTTATTCGGCTTGGCAGCAACAGTATACCCGCGTTCCCTCGACAGGACATCACACATCTCCCGAGGAACAAGGGATCGGGGACCAGGGGTCAGAGATTAGCTCGTTATTCTTATTTGCTTTGGCGGAACCTCGACCACTCAGAGCGAAGTGAACTGAGCTTCTGATCATCGATGGTGGGTTTCAGCCCCGGCCCCTGGTCCCTGACCCCCGACCCCTCATCTCTTCTCGACCATCAGATTGTTTGTAACGCTAAATGTACCGGGTACGCCCTTGGCGGTGACGTCGGCGAGGATCCTGTCCGATTTAGTAGCG
>DASQID010000803.1:0-2957 GCA_035631775.1 Acidobacteriota bacterium | reverse complement strand
ACTTTCTTCCGCCGCTTGCGCGCGGCTTCGAAGGCGACTTTGGCGATTCGGCGAATTTCCTCGGTCGTATACACTTCGGTATTGAACCCTCGCTCGCCCCCGTTCCGTAACTTCTCGATGCCCTTGGGCTTTCCAAAATAGATGCCGCCCGTCAGTTCGCGCACGACCAGGATATCGATGCCTTCCACAATCTCTCTTTTCAACGTTGAGGCATCCACCAAGTTTGGGTACAACTTGGCGGGCCGCAAATTCGCATAGAGGCCTAGGGCTTCACGAATTCCGAGCAACGCCCGTTCGGGCCTGAGGCTATAGTCGAGCCCTTCCCACTTGGGTCCTCCGACTGCTCCTAAAAGCACGGCATCGCTTTGCTTGGCCAACGTCAATGTAACTTGCGGGAGCGGCACTCCGACTTTATCAATAGCTTGTCCGCCGATGTCGCCGGTCGCAAACTCGAAGCTGTGCCCGAACTTCTCGCCCACAACCTTCAGCACCTTAACCGCTTCGGGAACAATTTCGCGCCCGACGCCATCGCCAGCCAATACCGCAATTTTAGCCTTCACTCCCCCTCCTCTTCCCCTCCAGCAAACGGGGCACCCAACGCGGAGCAGACCGTCATTCCAATAGTCGCTCGTCCTCTATTCTCCAAGCCGGATCCACGACACAGAGAAACTCGATGTCCTGACTTCCGGTATTCTCCAACGACTGCTTTCCTCCAGGGGGCACATACAAAGTCATTCCGGCCTCCACGCTCGTCACCTGATCATCGACCATGAATCGCCCATTCCCGGCAATGAAATAATAAACCTCAGAGGAATCGAGGACGTGCCACTTCGAGCGCTGGCCGGGACCTAAGGTCCCGTGTGCCAGGCTGTAACCCAGTTTCAGCGGATGCTTGGCTGGATGGAAGACTTCGCGAAGTCGCGTATGGTCGCCGGCTAGAAACTCCGGCCGATCGGACGGTCTGACCTTGAACACAGGAAGGCCCCTTCTTCTACAACGGTACAGCCTAAAAGAAGAGGGCACTGTACCGTGGAGGATTCCTCAAATCAAGTTCACCTTCTGCTCTCCCTGCGCCTGTTTCGCCGCCAGATACGCCAGTTTGTTCAATGCATTCAGATAGGCGCGCGCCGAGGCCGTGATGATATCCATATCGGCGCCATGGCCCGACACGGTTCGCCCATCCTCCTGGACACGGACAGAGACTTCCCCCTGCGCATCGGTCCCACCAGTAATCGCTTTCACGACGTACATGAGCAACTTGCTTTTGGTCTGCGTGATCGCGGCGATGGTTCGATAGACGGCATCCACCGGCCCATCTCCGGTGCCCGTCTGACTCATGGATTTTCCGTCGATTTCCAGCTCGACCGTGGCAGTCGGCACCTGATCCGTCCCGCTCTTCACGTTGAAGGACTTCAGCGTGATGCGATCGCCCATCTTGGCCAATTCTTCCGACACGATCACTTCGAGATCTTCCTCATAGATCTCCTTCTTATGATCGGCGAGCTTTTTAAATCGCTCAAAGGCATGGTTCACTTCCTCATCCGTCAACTTGTATCCGAGTTCCTCGAGCCGTTGACGGAACGCATGTCGTCCCGAGAGCTTACCCATCACCATCTTGCTTTCGACTAAACCGATCGACTCGGGCCGCATGATCTCGTAAGTGGTCTTGTCTTTCAGCAGACCGTCCTGGTGAATACCGGAGGTATGGGCAAACGCGTTGGCTCCTACGATTGCCTTGTTCGGCTGCACGACCATGCCGGTGATCTTGCTGACCAACCGGCTCGTCTTCGAAATTTCTTCCGTGTGGATCCTCGTATCGGCTTGATAGAGGTCTTTACGCGTCCGCAATCCCATGACAATCTCTTCCAAGGACGTATTGCCAGCCCGCTCGCCAATCCCGTTGATCGTACACTCGACCTGGCCGGCGCCTTCCATGACGGCCGCCAGACTATTGGCCACTGCCAAGCCTAAATCGTTATGACAATGCACGGAGATCACCGCCTTGGCACTATTCAGCACGTGCTCACGAATTCCCTTAATCAGCTTGCCGAACTCCTGCGGAATCGCATATCCCACCGTATCGGGAATGTTGACCGTGCCGGCTCCGGCGCCAATAACCGCCTCAATCACTTCATACAGATAGGCTGGATCCGACCGGCTGGCATCCATCGGCGAGAATTCCACGTCGTCAACATAGCCTCTCGCCCGCTGGACCATTTCAATTGCCCGTTTCTTGGCCTCCTCGCGCGTCATGCGAAATTGGTGCTTCAAATGGATGTCCGAAGTCGAAAGGAACGTGTGAATGCGGACTCTCGGCGCGCCTTTCAACGCTTCCCAGGCCCGGTCGATGTCCTCCGGACGGGCGCGTGCCAAGCTGCAGATCGTCGGCCCCTCGACCTCTTGTGCAATACGCCGAACCGCCTCGAAATCGCCCGGGGAGCTGTACGCAAAGCCCGCTTCGATGATGTCGACTCCGAGCCGCGCCAGTTGCTTCGCCACCATGACTTTTTCCTCCACATTCATGCTGGCGCCCGGCGACTGCTCCCCATCGCGCAACGTCGTATCGAAAATTCTAATCATGCGTGTCATCGCGTCACCTCATTAATGGTCCACATGTCCAAGCTGGTCAAAATGGACTTTCTGCAAGGCCGCAGCGAGCGAAACGGCGAGGCGTACATTTTCTGATACGTCGAACCGTTGAGCTGCGAGAACGAAACAGAAAGCCATTTTCACCTGCCTGAAAACACAAAAGCCTTCATCCCCCTCTTGGAGTCAGGGACGAAGGCTTGACGCGCTTCGTGGTACCACCCTGGTTCGGTGTTGAACGACCACTGGGCCATTCCCCACCCTTCATTCGGCCCGTCACGAGGGCAAGACGGAATCCATTACTCGGACTTCACGGATTCTGGCTCGGAGGCGAGTTCAACAGACATGGGCTGGCTCGCACCAACCGCCAG
>DASQID010000802.1:0-11038 GCA_035631775.1 Acidobacteriota bacterium | reverse complement strand
CGCCCGCTCCCGGGGATCGATGACCCCCAGCACAGGAATTCAAGGCCGCGAAGAGTTACAACTTGACAGCGATTTTTAAACTGTCTAGCCTAGCATTATGATCAGTCACGCCATAGGTCGAGCCGGAAAGTTCCTGCTCGACCTGATAGTCAAGTCCCTCGCGCTGTTTAAGATCAACCCCAATATTCTGACATTTACAGGGGTAGTGATCAGCTTCTGGGCGGCCTGGCAGTTCGGTCACGGCAAGTTTGTCCAGGGGGGCCTGATCGCCATTCTGGCCGGCCTTTTCGACATGCTAGACGGTGAGGTCGCCCGGGTCAGCAGATCGGAAACGCGCTTTGGCGCGTTTTACGATTCGGTAATAGACCGATACTCGGACATCATCATCCTCCAGGGATTGATGGTCCACTATGCCCGCCAGCAACGCCTCGGCTACGTCGTTCTGGTCGGCGTGGTGTTCATGGGCGCGATCATGACCAGCTACGCCAGGGCGCGCGCTGAATGCCTCATCCCAACCTGCAAGGTGGGATTCATGGAGCGGCCGGAGCGAATCGTCCTTCTGATCATCGGCGGATTGGCCAACCGGATGGAGGCAGTTTTGTGGGTTCTCGCCATCCTAGGCAATTGGACGGTCATCAACAGGATTTTTTATACCTGGAAGGAACTTCCCAAAGATCAGTTCGCAGTTCGCGGTTCGCAGTTCACGGAGGACAGTTCGCAGTTCGCGGTTCGCAGTTCGCAGGAGGCTGCTGACAGGAGAAAAACTGCGAACAACTTAGAACCGCCAACCGCCGACTGCCGACTATAAACCGCGAACCACTTCGAACCGCCAACTGCCAACTATAAACTGGGAACCACTGCGAACTGCGAACCGCGAACCGCAAACTGTCAACTATTTCTGGACGTCAACGCCGGCGGGCAGCTTCTGCTCAAACTTCGATGCGGGAATGTTGGTGTTCAGCTTCTCGCCGGTGAAGCTCACAAGCAAATAATCGCCGCTCGGTTCCTGAAGCTTTTGTTGAATGGGTACGCCACTGGATTTCTTAATCCAGAGTGTGATCGTGGAAAAATACGCGGCTGCCGACGGGTCCTTCGGCTTGAGAACGAGCACGGAGCAAGGTATTCCGGCCACGCTCTCCGCATCCTGGTACTTGATATCGAACGTCTCCTGCAGCCTGCCTGGAGACTGACCCAGACCCAGCGCCAGGTATTCGGCTTTGTCCTTGTTCTTTCCCAAATTGTAGATCTGGGCTTGCTTGATGAGCGGCTGATAATAAGTCGCCAGTCCGCCCTTGATCGTCAGAATACTCGGGCCCGGATTGGCAATTTCCTGGCGCAGCAGAGCGGTGCCGTCCTTGGCGCGCTCGTAATAGAACTCGCCTGATTCCTGGCTGTCGAATTCCTTCAGCACGGCGGTGTAGTGCTTTTTCGTGATTCGCGCTTCAAAGCTGCGGAAGGTTCTTCCGACGGCCTCCATCTGTTTCAGCACCTGCTTCAGGGCACCATTGTCCTGTGCGAATAAGTCCTGCTGCGGTCCGGTGAGCATGAGACCCCACAGAACCACTGGGATCGCGATACGTTTTGCCATGCGCAGCATTATACACGGTGCCATGGATGATTGCGCACGGTGGCAGAGGCCCGGGAATGTAGCTGGCAGGCACTTGGCGCCTGCGACCGGAGTAAGCACACCCTTCGCAGGAGTTCGCTGTGGCGACGGGTCCGTGACCCGTCGCAGGTCACGACCTGTGACAGCCCTGCGACAAAAAAGCAAACATAACCGCCAGGTCTAGCCTAGTTTCCGTCGCGAAACTCCTTGGCCATGCGGAAAGCGCCCCGGAGGTGCGCCAGCCAGTAGCCCCGGGCAAGCGAAGCGCAGCCCGGGGTTGGGATGCTCGAGAATAACCAGAGCCCTGAAGGGGCGACAGATAACACATGGCATACAAATGCCTTTCGCCTCTTCCGGGCTCGATCTTATGCAATATCCTATCCGGGGGCTTGCGCCTCCGGCTACTTGCTTGGGCCCCTCCGGGGCCCGACCTGATGGGCGATTCATCGAGTTTCGCGACAGAAATCTAGACTACTCGAGGGTTTTGAGCCTGTGGATACTCGAACGGGTCCCTGACCTGGTCACTGAGCCGTCCGCACGGCAGTTCACAGGGTTCAGTTCTTGCGGCTTCCGGCGGCGGGGAGTGCTCCGGTGTCCTTGACGGCAGTTTGGCCGGAGGGCACCTGCGAGATGCCGGGCTTCTTCTTCGGGGCGAAGCAACTGGGCGGCACAAAGAATATGAAGGCGAGGATAAGCGCGCAGATGATGTCGTATTGGAGTGTTCCTCGGTCATAGGACCAGATGAGCAGGTTTTGCACAAGCCCGTTCTTTTTGGTCGTCACGGCAGATTCGGTCAGAAAAGGCCCTCGAATTCGGGCTCATAGGTGAGTGGCGATGTTCGGTTGAGGACCTGCCCGTCCCGCATTTCGATGATGCGGGTTGCGGTTGAGGCTGCGTCCGGATCGTGGGTGATCATGACGATCGTCTGTTTGAGCCGTTCGTTGAGCTCCCGCAGGATTCGAAGCACCATTCGTGAGTTACGCGAATCGAGGCTGCCCGTAGGCTCGTCCGCAAGGATGATGGCAGGATGATTGATCACGGCTCGCGCGATGGCAACCCTCTGCTGCTCTCCACCCGAAAGCTCAGTGGGACGGAAATCAATTTTATCCTTGAGGCCAAGCATTTCGATAATCTGGGTGGCGCTGTACGGGTTCAGGTGACCGTTCCCGTGAATCTTCTTTGCCAGTTCGATGTTCGCGCGCGCCGAAATGGCTGCCAGGAGATTGAAGCGCTGGAAGACGAATCCGATCTTCTCCCGCCTCACCGTCGTCCGCTCTGCGTCCCTTAGCTTCGAGATGTCGACGCCGTCTATGATGATTCGTCCTTGCGTCGGCTGCATCAGGCCGCCCATGAGGTGCAGAAGAGTCGACTTGCCGCAGCCCGACGGCCCCACGATCGCGACGAATTCACCCTCGCTGATCTTCAGGGTCACGTCGTGCAGGGCGGGCACTTCCACCTTGCCCGGCCGGTAGACCATGGTCAGCCGTTCTGTCTCGATCATACATCTCGGGGCTGCACCGTCCATTTACCTTAGCTCCCTACTCATAGCTCAGGGCCTTCACCGGATCCATCCGGGCCGCTTTGTAGGCAGGGTACAGCGCACCCATAGTTCCCGCGATCACTCCCAGGAGGCATCCGTTGAACAAATCGCTAACCGTCATGGCGACTTGCAGGGTCGGAAACGCAGATACTATGGCCTTGCGAATAATCTCGCTTATGCCAATTCCGAGTGCGACCCCCAAACCCGATATCATAGCAGATTCTTTGAGAATCATTACAACGATAAATCCACGCGATGCACCCAGGGATTTGAGAATTCCAATTTCACGTGTCCTTTCGAAGATCGTCGTATACATTGCCAGGAGGATAACCATAAAGCTGAGCAGCATTGAAACCAGCACCACTGTAAAGCGGAACTCCTTAAGGCCGGGCATCTTCGTGTCCGACAACAGGAGAGAGGCGTCCCGCGTGCCGGTCAGCGTGTAGCCGGGCAGCATGGCCCGAAGCTCCTTTTCCACCTCCTGAACCTTCGCATCCGGCCTGGCCTTTATGAACATGATGGTGGCCTTATCGGGTGTCGAGTTAAGCTCCTGAAGCGTCTTGATCGGCACAAACACTCTCACCACGGCCCCCGGCTTGCAGACGGCGCTGACGGTAAACTTGTGACCCAGGATCGTCAGGGGCATGCCGACGCTGAGGTTATGGGATTTCGCATACAGCTCATCGACGATAACCTCATAGTCCTGCAGAGATTCCTTGCCCGACAGAACCTGAAGCCGGCCGGGAAACATATCGTAATTCGCGAGATCGATTCCGAACACCAGTCCGAAGTCGGATTGATTGAATTTTGCCAGCACGGGCGCGACCGCATAGACGCCGGGCAGTTCCATCAGCTTCCTGGCCAGCTGAACCGGGAGTGCCGCTTGACTAAAGGCGTAAAAGACCGAGGACCCGCCCGGCTGCAGAATGAAGTCGGCTCCCACCCCCATCGTCCTGCTGATGTAGTCGTTCAGCGTTCCCGAGGTTATGCCTCCGATGATCAGCATCAGCACCACCCCGAGGGCTATGGCAAGGATGCTGATGAAGGTGCGCGTCGGGCGTGATCGGATATTCGCCGTTATGAGACTTTCCATTAATAATTCCTACGCTTTAAAAAACCACCGCCAAGGCGCCAAGGCGCCAAGCGACCTGGTCCATAAATACTTCCTTCGCGTCCTCGCGCCTTAGCGGTGGCTTTTTGAGGGTACCGCTAAGGGGCCTGCTTCTCCCTGAGTTGAATACGCTCGGCACCGGGAGGCGGTGTCAGAACAAATGCGTCGCCCGGAAACTGGGGATTTACCCGCCAGTTCTTGAACTCTAGATCCAGGGAATAATTGTCCAGTGGCCGCTCAATCCGGATCGTGAGCGGGAGCTGAACTCCATCCACCATTGAAAACCTGGAATAGCTGAGTATGCCGGCCAGCCGGCCTTCGTTTTCATAAGTCTGCTGCCGCGCTATGGTAAGGTCCGCACGGTCAATCCAGTACTTCCGCACCGGAACAAGCCTGCCGCCCCCTTCGATCCTGTACACAGGCATGATGTAGTATTTGGTCACGGCATCCTGGGCTTCTTCCATTCCCGTGCCATAGCCGGCTTCTCCCTCCGGGGGCAGCGCGGGTGGGAGAATCGCCCTGAAAATGTGGATAGGCCGCGCCGAGAAATTTGGGGTCTTCGTGCTTCCCTCCACCCCGAGTTCCTTCATGCTGTTTCTCCCGACATAGAACTTATTCTCCGTCGGGGACCAGATCGAGAAATCGTCGCCCACCGATGCCAGATCGAGAATTGCTGTTTTCGTGATCGGGTTCTGAATAATCAGTCTGATCGAATCCGGCCGCTCGAGCAGTATGTATCCCGGTGCGCTGCGATATTCCTGCAGTCTTCCGCTCTCCAGCTTTCCGGATCGAAGCGTCACCCTCATCGTCGTTGAGGTGAGCGAGTGAATCTTCAGCGTATAACTGTCGATCAGATCGACGAGTTCCTGAAACGTGGCGGTCCTCGCCTGCAGAATACGGGCAGGCACCGGCACGTTCACATTTCTCTTGATGCTGCACGCGCAGTCTCCCATCGCAGCCGACAACAGAATCAGAATGGCCCACAACTGCCGGAATCTCATTCCGCTATAACACCACCATATTTGACATCAGCAAACGACATGCCATTCGCGTTTGTGGTAATAATCCTAATCCTGACCATGGCTTAGCCCGGTTGCCGCAGATCCAGCCCTGCTATATGTGCCATGCCTCACGCCAGATGATGGAAAATCTTGCGCCGGTCCTGGGACGCCGGTCATCAGACCGGCGCTTCCGGGGGCCTGACGACTCCCGGCACAGAGGGCGCGGGTTTGCCGTTATGGTTGATCCCTGCATTACCATGTCCGATCTTGTCCAACGAACGCCGGAACAGCAAAGCCCTTTCGAGTCTTACCGCCAGAGGCGGTGGTTTACCTTAATCGAATTATTCAAGCTGAGCCTTGTTCTTGGCGGCACTCTGCCGGCGCAGGTAAACGAATATCACGACGCTGACAACCAGCAGGAAGACAGCAAACATGAGCGCGCCGACAACCGGCAGGTTCTGCCGCATGAACGTTCTTACCGACCTGCCATACATGACGGCCAGAATGCCCCACATCGAGTACCGGAGCGTCCTGCCGGCCACCACGGCCGCGAGAAATTCCCACAACCTCAATTCGAAGACCCCTGCGCTGAGGACGAATATCTTGAACGGACATGGCGGCGGAAGAATGCTCGGGATCACAACGGTGAGAATACCGTACTTCTCGAAGAGCCTTTCGGCCCGCTCCACGTTGCTCTGGGAAAACTTGCGCCTCAGCAGCGGGCTCCCCCCTTTACGGCCCACCGTATAGAGCAGCAGGCACCCCAGCACGGAACCTGTAATCGTCATCGCCACGTAGAACGCCATGCCCCTCCAGGTGCTTCCGGACGAAAGCACCACGATGAGGACGTCGTTTCCTTCAGGGATACTGAGAAAAGACGAGTCCATCATGGCCACAAGCATCAGGCCAAAGCCATCCATCTTCGTCGCGAGCACCTGCAGGAACTCCCCTACCCTCCCCATCCAGGGCTGCAGGTAAAGCATCAACGTGAGCATCATTGCGCGCAAAAAAACTGTAACGTTATCATAAGAAATTGGTGTCAGGCTAGCCTGCATTTCCCACAAGCTATTCACTGCTGACTTAACTCATCGGCTGTGCATCGCTTGTTCAGACCTGCAACGTGTCGGGGCCGAAAGCCCCGACCCACATGAAATCAACCGTTGGACGGCCTCTTCAGCCCGGATACCTAACAGCAACGACAACAATCGGCCGAAATCAAGGCATCGCCAAGAGGCGATCACACGGGGATTGTCTGCATTCTGCCAATCCGCTTTGCGTCCGGGCTTGCAAGCCCGGACCCACTTGAAAACAATGGCGTGGGCAGCTTGCAGTGTTGAGACTAATCACACGCGACGTCGCTCGCACGCCCTGTCTCCACCCACGCTGCACCGCCTCGCTGCGAACCCTGGTGAGAAATGCAGGCTAGATTTCCAATTTCACAAACACGTTGTGCGCTGCTTCGAGATCGCGTGCGGCAGGCGTAATTATTGTCTTGGAGGAAATGTGGATCGTCCGACGGTCGTGGATCGCCGCGCGCACGTCCTGCTCGCAGACGAACTCCACCGCCTGAGGAGCTGGGGCGGCCGGCTGCGAATCTGAAGCCAGGTAAGCCTCGACCAGCGAGGCAACCGTCGCCCGCAACCGGTCCTCGGACACCGGAGTCGGCGGCACACCCTTCGCCGCTCCCACCGTACGGGCCCAGGATGGGATCACCTCCGAGGTTTCCAAGGCGAGCCGCTTGACCTGAATCAGGTGCAGTGGCGTGATGTTGTCGGTCGTGATGTTGTTGCCGTAAGTGCCGCAGCCGAGCGTCATCGAAGGAGGAAGCGAGGTCGACAGACCGATCGCGCCGTGCGTCGCAGGCGAATTCACGATGATCCTGAACGCCGGTTTCTCGAGGCCGAACTGCCGGATGATGTTCGGATTCTGGCAGTGCAAGGCCAGTGTGTGGCCCATTCCGCCGAAGGCAAGCACCTGCTTGCAGCGCTCGCAGCCTTCGCGCCAGCCGTCCACCACATAGTAGCTCAGGATGGGAGAGAGTTTCTCGCAAGAGAGCGGGAATTCCTTTCCCACCCCTTTCAGAGGAACCACCAGGCAGCGCGTGCCGGGGTAGACCTCGATGCCTGCCTTCTCTGCAATCCAGCGCGCCGACTTGCCGACGATCTGAGAGTTCAGGCTTCCGTTCTGCAGAATCGCCACCGCTTCCAGCCTGCGCGTTTCCTCCTCGGAGAGGATGAACGACTGGAGCCTCTTGAGTTCCTCCACAACCTGCTGTTCCACGGGTACATCCACGATCAGCGACTGCTCCGACGCGCACACCGTGCCGTTGTCAAAAGTCTTGCCGGCCAGAACGTCTCTCACAGCCTTGGCGACGTTCGCGCTCCGATCCACATAAGCAGGCACGTTTCCTGGACCCACGCCGTAGGCAGGCTTCCCCGAGCTGTACGCAGCCTTCACGAGCCCCGATCCCCCGGTCGCCAGAATGACCGCCACCTGGCTGTGCTTCATGAGCGCTTCGGTTGCCTCGAGCGTAGGCATGGTCATGCAACCGATCAGTCCCTCGGGCGCACCTGCGGCAACGGCGGCGTCGGCGCAGACTCGCGCCGATTCGCAGATGCAGCGCATCGCCGCCGGATGCGGCGACAGGACGACACCATTGCCCGCCTTGAGCGAGATCAGGCATTTGAATATCGCCGTGGAAGTCGGGTTCGTGGACGGTATAATCGCGGCAACTACTCCCATGGGAACCGCGATCTCGGTGATCTTGTGGACCGGATCTTCCGAGATGATACCCATGGTCCGCAGCGGAGCTATGTATTCGGCGACCTTCTCGCAGACGAAGGCGTTCTTGATGTGCTTGTCTTCGGCAATTCCGTAACCCGTTTCCTCCACCGCCAGTGCGGCAAGCCGGGGAGATTCTCTCAGCGCCGCATCAGCGATGGCCCGGACGATCGCATCCACGCGCGACTGATCGCATTTCTCGAACTGTTTCTGAGCCTCGTAAGCTCTGGCCACGAGGTCGCGCACTTCCTGGATGGACTGGAGGTCTTTGTCCACGGAATAGAGGGCCTTCGGCTTTCTTGTGCCTTCGAGGCAAGGTATCAAAAAGCCACCGCGAAGGCACGAAGAGCGCCAAGATTACTTCTTTTTGCTTTCGTCGGATTGTGGAAGGACCTTTTCGACTTCGTTGTGCGGCCGCGGAATTACATGGACGCTCACAAGCTCACCAACCCTGCGCGCGGCGGCGGCTCCGGCATCGGTGGCAGCCTTGACCGCACCCACGTCTCCCCGCACCATCACCGTAACATATCCTGCACCGATATATTCTTTACCGATAAGAACGACGTTGGCCGCCTTGACCATGGCGTCGGCCGCTTCGATGGAAGCGACCAGCCCCTTGGTTTCAATCATTCCCAGAGCCTCATAGGACATCATCCGCCTCCCGCGTTGTGCCAACAGGTGGCATGAAACTACCACAGCCCCGTCGTAAAAAGCCACCGCAAAGGCTTCACAAAGACTCAAGGCTGCAAGAGAGCTCCTTGGGCCTTGGAGTCTTATTTGACGAATTCATAAATACGATGATGTATCGCAGCCGCAAGGCAGTAATTCAAAGAATTTGTCATTTCATTGGCCAGTTGCCATTGAATCCAGCCACTTTCAAGTCGTCAAATGGCCAATGACGAATGACAAATGGCTACTGACCAATTCGAGCCTCGCCTCTGCAGGTTTGGCTGTAGCCCCAATCCGAGTCGACTTGCACTTCTCTAACGGGCGGAAATACGTCTCCGTACTTATGAAATCGAGCACTTACGGTGGTTTTTGCGGATCCAAGAACTTCGAAAAGACTCAATTTCGTGCGTTTTTTGACGAAAAGCATCATGAAGACCCGTTGGCGGCTGAATGCTTTGACAGTTTGTGCAAACCTTATGTAATATTTAGATTTGTATGCCCCAGGTATCATATGGAACCCCTCGCAACTTACCTGAAGTCTGCAAGAGAGAGCAAGCAAGTCACACTGGAACAAATCTCCGCTGCCACCCGGATCAGCGCGCGCCACTACCAGAGTATCGAGGCGGGCCGGTACAAAGACCTCCCCGGTGGTGTGTATAACCGCGCCTTTATTAAGGCTTACTGCGACTATCTCAAATTAGAATCGGAAGACGTACTCGCCAGGTACGAGGAGGAAACTGCGCCGCCCAAGAATACTGTTGTCAAGGCCAAGCCAACGATCCCGGAGATAGGTCCGTCTCTTAAGCCTCATCCTCATTTTGTCTGGGGCGTGATGCTGCTGGTTTCGGTCGCAGGGCTGTTCCTTAGCCGGAAATGGATTGCCGAGGTCTTCGCGCCCTACTTTTCCCATCCCACGGTGCCGGAGCTGGCGGCAACGCCACCGGCTGCCCACTCGGTGCCTCAGCACCCCGCACCGACGCCCAGTGTGATGTCGGCAACTGCTCCAGCGGCCCCGATTTCCCCAAGCCCGGCGCCGACTACCGTTGCAGCGAGCACCGCGCAGATCATCCAAACTCCTGTTCCTCCTGGAGCGATCCGGCTCGAGTTTGAGGTGCTGCAGGAATGCTGGGTTTCCGTAAACCGCGACGGCGATCGCGTTCTCGAGAAAATTCTCGAACCGGGAGATGAGCAGGCGTTCAACGCGAGCCAGAGGTTCTTTGTAGTTCTCGGCAATGCGGGCGGGGTCCGGTTGAAAATAAACGGAAAGCAGGCAAAACCGCTCGGAAAGCCCGGCGAAGTCGTGAAGGTTCTGATAAACGAGCAGAACATCAAGGACCTGATCGAAAAGTCATAGAGCGGGTCAGTCATGAAGAAGAGCATGACTCCTAATGTTTGATCCGCTGAATGAGACTCGGACAGCGAGGCTATTCGGTTCGGGAAGTACGGAACGGATATAACCCCGACGCAGCCGAGAGCGATTTCGACCGCGATACCGATTCCGACCCCGATCGCGATACCATTCCCGGTGTCAGGCCCTGAAAATTTTATTTTGCATACGCCGCGCTCCGGCGGTGTGAGACTGCAGGCAAAAATGAAATATTCGAGACCTGACACGACAAGGTGATATGGCAAAGGCTGATCTGATCAAATCCTTTCAGGACGGCTCCGCACCCAAAGAACTGCGGCTCGTCGCCGCGCGCGGCCTGACCGCACTGCCCCCGCGCGAGACGCTGAATTTGCTCGCACAGCTCGCGAAGGATCCTGATCCGGAGGTTGCATCCCAGGCGGCACAGACGCTGAAGAGCCTGCCGGAAGAAGAAATCCTCAGTCATGTGCAGGCAAAGGACTGCGAGGCCTCCATCCTCGAGCACTTCGCAACGGCAGGTGCATCCGATGCGATCCTCGAAGCACTTGCCTTGAATCCCGCGACTCCGGGCACAGCCGTGGCGCAACTGGCTTCCACCGCTGCAGCCCCGCTTCTGGAACTGATCCTCTACAACCGCGTCCGGCTCCTTGAATGCCCCGCAATTATCGAGAGCGCCAGGCTGAATCCGTCCATCTCCGGAGAGGGCCGCCGACTGATTCAGGAGATCGAGCAGGAATTTTTCGGCAGCAAGAAGAAGGAATACACGGTCGGGGACGAGGCGGAGACCTCTGAGGCAGCCCCTGCAGCCGAGAGTTTCGTCAGCTTCGAAGTCGAGGCCGTTCCCGAGGATCTTGCTCTGGAAGGCCTCCCCCTGGATCCCGAAGAGCGCGAGAGCGCGATCCTGGACAAGCTCTCCAAGATGACGGTACCAGAGAAGATCAAGCATGCGCTGGTGGGAACGCGC
>DASQID010000801.1:0-3240 GCA_035631775.1 Acidobacteriota bacterium | reverse complement strand
ATGGTTGAAGGAGAGCAATCCGCTTGAAAATGGGCGTCCCAGCCTGAGCGCGCAATGGTGGAGCAAAGCAAAGTGAAAATTACAAACACCTCGATTTACGTAATTTTCGGATTTCTGGGTGCAATCTCGCTTCTAGTCCCTGGTCGCGCCTTGGCGCAGGCGGCGCCGGGCCCGTTGCCTCGAGGGCAATCAAGGTCGCAGGGTCAGACGGCAGAGCCCCAGCCGACTCCGGCAGCCAAGCCTCAGGAGCCAGCCGTGCCGCCCCGAACGACTCTGGCCGGAGTTTGGAAGCTGAATCGCGACCAAAGCGACGACGGGCGGCAAAGGGTTCGAGCGGCGGAAGGCTCTGGCAATAATTATCCGGGAGGAGGCAATCCTGGCGGCGGCTACCCTGGTGGAGGTTACCCTGGCGGCGGTTATCCGGGCGGTTATCCCCGGGGCCCTTGGGGAGGCTATCCGGGCGGCGGTGGCGGCAATCCCAATGGCGGGCCGAGATACGGCGGGAAAGACATCGAAGATAACCCGAGAATCCAGTCGCTCATTTACCCGGCGGGGTCGCTGATGGTGGATTTGAAGAATCCGGAAATCGACGTCACGGACGATCAATCCCGGAAATTAATTCTCTACACCGACGGGCGCCAGCTTCCGAAATCCTCGAATGACAACCATCAGGAGGTAGCGGCACATTGGGACCGCAGCATGCTGGTTTCGGATGAAAAGAGCCCGTTAGGCGGGAAGATGAGCCGGACTTTCGAATTGTCGCAAGACGGCCGGCAGCTCTATGAAACTCTGCATATCGATAACGGCCGTTCGTCAACGCCGATCGCCATCCGATATGTCTACGACATCCCAACGTCGTTACAAATGCAGAAGAGCCGCGAGGATTCCGACCCGAACCGCCCGGTCCTTAAACGGCATTCTGACGACAACGACAATTCGTCCCAATAACACGAAGGCCGAATCCAAGAAGCTTCAAGCGCTCTTCGCTTAGGGCGCCAGCGGCTCGATATGAACGATTGTGCCGCCGTGCTGGTCCCCCAGCCACATGCTCGAAAGAGCTCCTGATTTCTGCACCTCCACGTGACGAACGTTCGTTTCGTGTGGCAATAGGTACTCGGTGAATTCGCCGGTCTGGGTATTCAGACGGAGGGCAATATCGTTGTCCATTCCCGCTCCCCAGTCGTAAGTTTTGTCGTCGAACTCCGCGTCATACGGACGCGTCCACTGTGTGGGCGCCTTCCACTGTGTGATTTTCTCGGTTTTGGGATCAAACATCGCTAGGTCGTTATCGTTAAACCCGCCACACCACAGTCGATCTTGCGAGTCTATGTGGCCGCGCCGGCAGCCCGTCTCCCCAGCCGGCATGTCATACCACACAGTTTTCAGTGTTTTGCCATCGGTCTTCCATATCCTGGGATTGGTGAAGCTCATCCCGTACATGTTGTTCTTCGAGTCGGCAACCACGTCGTAGGCGCGGGCGGCGGGGCTTCCTGGCGGGTACGTAACCTTAGTCCACGTGGTCGTCGCAAGGTCCACATGCCAGGTGCCGCCGGATTCGTCGGTACCGTCGGCGACGTTTACCCATATCTTGCCGTCGACCTGCTGGAACGAGGGGTCGATCATCGTGAGATGCCCGTCTCCAATATTCGCGTCCGGGATTGGGGGCTTGAACGTCTCCATTTTTTCTGTCTTGGGATCGAACCGGACGATCTGCAGCTGCGACATGTTGCCGAAGTAAACGCGCCCTTCCTTATCGAAGGCGATCTGCAGACCGCCTTGCGCCACCGGTCCTGTCCTAGCTAGCGGCACCGGATACTCCACTACCTTGCCGGTCTTTGGGTCGAGCTTGCCTAGAAACTGGGAATCGAAATCGGAATACCAGACGGTTCCTTGCGCATCAAGCGCGGCGTCATGCGGCGCTGCATCCGCTCGCGGCAGGTCGTACGTCGTGTAAATCACCTCAGTAGCCTTGCCTTTGGGCCGCGGCATCGTTTTCAACGGAAATTCAAAGGTGTCCTGCGAACTCAGATTCAGTGTGCTGAAGTATTTGGCGGCGGCGATCTGCCGTGCTGTCGGCGGGCTTGCCGGCCTGGGAGGACGCATCCAGGGATGTAACGGCGAAGAGTTGTTCGTGTGCATCGCCATCCGCTGTACGATCGGCGCCATCTCCTCCGGGTTATAGCGCGAAAACAGCACACGCTGCAGTGTGTGGCAATTGACGCAATTGCCAAGGGCCATCTTGTCGTCCCAGGTTCCCGGCACGCTGTTGAGCAACTCACCGTTCGAAAGCTGCATGACGAGTTTCGAGTTGGTGGTTACCTTATTGAGCTGTAAATCCTGCTGCGTGGGTTCGGCTGTTACGTCCACTGAAGTTTTCGGCAACTCATAGCCTACTGCGCGAATGCTGATCGCGTATTTGCCCGGTTCCATCCGGTCGCGCGGGAAACTGTATTGCCCCTGGGAGTTGCTTACCACCCAAGTGGTGACCGTGGAGCCATCTTTCTTTGCGCCAACGATCACGCCTTCCATCGCGCCTTCCGCTTGCGACGTCACCTTGCCCGTCAGCGCTAAATGTGCAGAGGGGGCGGGTGCTTCCGCCATCACCAAACCAACAAGTGTTAGACCCAGTATGGCCGTTGCCGCCAGAATCCCGGAAAGGAGCTTCGCCCTAGACATGACAAGCCTCCCTTGGTTTCAGCTTGAATCTCGTTTTTGACTCTGAAAACTGAAGGCCATTGTACACCTGTATGTTCCTCGACAGTACTGCATGGTTGCATTTCGGGTGCCGAACCCCGGCAAATGTGGATTAAGGGAAAACGGTCACTCAGACAAGATGCTGCGGGGATCGACATCGGAGCCGAAGGAAATCTACGCAGCTGTTATCCCGGTCCGTGACGAGCCGTCCATCCGCAGGCTCAAATAAAATCCGTTATGCCAAAACATTTCTTGACTTTCTAGTTGAAACGGAGAAAAACGTCTACCCCATCGCGGTAACGGCCCATTCTTTTTCTGCTTTCGATCAGATAGATCCGAGTTCAATTCACGTCTTGGCGGAAGGCCTGCGGAGGTGCACGATGGGCAAGTTCAACAACCCTCGGTTGCTGGTTACGCTATTAGTCGCTGTGTTGATATTTGCGATTGTATCGCGAACCGGCGCCCAAACCGTTACAGGAACGATCGTGGGCACGGTCCTCGATGCGCAAGGGGCGGCGATTCCGAACGCAATGATCTCCGCCAGAA
>DASQID010000800.1:0-4356 GCA_035631775.1 Acidobacteriota bacterium | reverse complement strand
CCAGGTGAGACCGAGTTGGTAGTTCACGTCGATATCTTGTGTATAGAAGAGGTCGCCCGGCAGCGGCGAGATTCCTTTTCGTCCCGGTGTGATGAGACTCCAAGTCTGTCCGCCAAGGAATTCGAACTTGCCCTTGCGCACGTCCACCCAGTAGAGTCGCAGGCGGAACGGATAGCTGTTGCTGCTGACGGAGATATTCCCCACTGGGGGATTGCCTGTGCCGCCTAGAAAGTCCGATTCCCAATAGCCTAGTACATTGGCGCCTTTGACCCTCGCGTCGACGCGCATCCCAAGACGCGAGTTTTGCGGGCTGAGCCGAAATTCGGTCATATTACCTGCTACGTTCGCCGCAGTCCGGTACGGAAAGCTCCCGAAGTTTGTGCCGATATTGCTTCCGGGATCCGTGTCACGAAAAACAGCCGTGAAGTCCATGAATCCGACCGGCGTAAAGTAAGCACTTCCCAAACGGAACTGAACAGGGGACACATCCTGCCCTTCCTCTTTCGTTTGCGTACGCAGAAAAAACGCCTCCGGCGCCGCAGGCGAGGTTGGCGGGAGCATAGCCGTCAGGCTGGCTATCTGACCCAGTCCTTGTGTTGCGGATGGTGCCTGGGAGCTCGCGGCCGTTGGCTTCTGCAAATCTGCCTTGAACTCCGCGCCGGTCTTGCGCAATTCAAGTAACATCAGGCGAAGCTCCTCCAGCCGTTGCCCTTGTTCTAACAGTTGCCTGCGTTGATCCAACAGTTGCCTTTGCTGCTCGGCAATCTGTTTCTTGAGTTCGACAATATCGCCATTGTCCAGGCCCGTTGGGAGTCCAGCCGATTCAGATTGAGCTCTCTTGTGATCAGACGCTCTCTCGTCCTCTGCGCTTGACGCCGGTGGAAGTGCAGCGACGAGAGCAAAGCAAAGGGCATACGCGATGAACATGGGCATCCGGACGGCTGTCGAAGTCACTAGGTACTCCCATTGGTGACTGAGGGATCCGCATTCTGTCTTAAGGGGTCGATGCGAAACATACATCACCTTTGTTAAGGAAGTGTTGAGGAGAGGCTTTAATTCGATTAACCCGATTTAGAGATGGCGAAGCCATTCCATAGAGCGAAATTCGCGGTCGCAGCTTGAGCCCGGGCGATGCGTGGCGGCCGACGGCTTCCACGGTACAGCCGCATTCACGCAATACACGCGTCAGATAGCCGCGCAGAAAAGTATCGCTTTCGACGAGCAGGATCGTCGGCACCATTTCTCTGGATCTTTTCCCTGGAGCCGATGGACGTACACACCACGAGACTGATTGAGCGGTTCCGCACCGACGCCGGTCGCTTGCGGCAGTGCCGTTGATCCCAGCCTACGTGCGATTTTGATTGGTAGTGCCACCGGCAGGACGCAGCAGGCTAAACCACGCGGGAAGGCAGTAGAGGAGTAGCCAGGCCCGCCAGGCAAAGCCGGTCAGGCAATTGACCCAAACGATCCGGTCCCCAAACAGGAATAACACGACCAGCATCGCGAATATCCCATGGCTCAGGTTACGGTAGGCGCGATAAGCAACATGCTCCGTCCTCTTGCTCACTTTGCTGCCAAGAGCCAAGACAGCGACAGCCAGCGTACCTCACCATCCTGGCAAGGATGCGGTGATTTTCGAAAGGCCGGCGGCCACGGGAAACACCGTTGAGATGAAAGATACGACCGCCGCTGCAGTCGCGAGCCGGCCTCAGGGAGTTCGGGATTCCGCAGCGAACCTGCTTAGACTGGTATCCTGCAACATAAGTGCTTGCACAGAATCTTCGCAAAACTCTAATCAAATTGATGGTTGAGACATGCCATCATCGAGCCTCCTGCAATCTGGTGGTAGGAAAGGCCGAGGGAGGAATGGTGGAGGAACTTTTTCGGCCTTTCTACTATGCTCTCCTGCGACTAGACAACCCCTCGCCACGAAGGCCAATGAAAGAGGCGGATGTGAGCCTGCCGCAAATTCGCTGCGACATCTATGCGCTCAGACGCCGGAGATATATCGCCTTGGAGGTTTTTGTGACTTCGCAAGTCGAATGGGTGAGACGAGGCCGATCAGCTTCGTTCCAAAACAGCGGTACGGCTGCCCCCTATGACGGGCGCTTCTTTCAACTGGAATCCGAGCGTGGCTGCCGCCTCCAATGATGCGCGGAACTTGGATTCCGTCACATGTCCCTTTGGTTCTGCTATCAGGATTTTGCCTCCCGCTTTGAGCGCCTGGTGCATTTCCAGGAAGAATCGTCTTTGATCCGGCAGCTCATGAACGACGGCAAAGACAAGCGCGAAATCAACGGCGCCGGCAAGATCATCCACGCCGAGCATGTCACGTTCCGCCAGGCGCGCATCGATCCTGCCGGCAACACCGGCTTTCCGAGCGCGCCGCTGCAGACCCGTCAGCATCCTAGGCTGCAAATCTATTGCGACCACCCTGCCGTGCGGCCCGACCAGACGCGCAATATCGAGAGTGAAATATCCCATGCCGCAGCCCGGCTCGAGAACCAGCATCCCCTCCGTTACAAAGGGTCGAAGAATGGTTTCGGGCTTATACCACAACCGGCGCAGCGGATTGATCAGAAAGTAGCCGAGCCACCAGGGACATACTCTGTTTGTCATCAATCTCCTCCTATACGGATGCATCTTACCTCAAAATTTCATTGTCCACTCTCCATGTTGCGCCACCGAACCGCCTCACTTGGAACTCGAATGATTGAGGAGCATTACGTCTTGTTGATACCATTTCGACAGCGCAGAACAATGACTCGGGTTGAGAGAGTTGGTGGGAGTCCTCAGCATGGCCGGCGGTCGCATTCGGAATGCGGTCCTCACTGTTACTTACCTGTGGCTACTCATTGCGGTGGGATTTGTCGTCGAACGGTTTGCCTCCTGGCAACACGAGGGGTGGGCAGGATTCTGGTATGTCCCCCGGATGGGCGAGGAGTTCAAAGGGCGTATGGTATTCACCAAGCCGGGTGTTGTCTCGAATGTGTTTTCAGGTGGACCGGCGGAAATTGCGGGCTTGAGAGAGGGCGACGTCCTTCTCAGCATCAACGGAGTTGCAGCCACTGATTGGGATCGGCTGGCCGGGATGGATGATGAGCCGAAGGTCAACGACGAGATCATCTATCAGGTCAAACGTGAAAATGGTTCAGAGGCGGCCCTCCGGCTGCGGATCAGCTCCCCTTTGAACTCCCGGCAAATCCAGGTGAGTACCCTTACCAGTCTGGCTGTTGTGCTCGACGTCGAGGGCAAACGACTTCGCTACACCAATGCCGGACACAATTTCCCAGTCCTCATGCACGAGGATGGAAAGGAGGATCGGCTCGCAGAAGGCGGCGTGATCCTGGGTGCGTTTCCGGAAAGCGAGTACAAGCAGGGAGAAATCCACCTTCGGCCCGGAGATCGACTCGTCATGTTTACCGATGGGGTCAGTGAGGCGGCAAACGCCGAAGGTGAGGAATTTGGGGAAGAACGCCTGATCGAGGCCGTGCGAAGCAACCGTAAACTGTCTGCCAAAATGCTGCGCCATTCATTAGTTGAGGCGGTCACCGGGTTCTGCGGCGGTGAGTTTGCGGACGACGCCACCCTGCTCGTTGTGGCTATTCCGGATGAACCTTTCCCTCGCGGCAAGCAGGGGGAAATCGTCAGATCGCAACGCACGGGTGGCGCTCAATGCGGACGTGACTGCAGTTTAGGGTTCCTGGGTCCCTATTTCCACAACCAACAATCACAGGAATTCCGTGCACAATGGCGGAGATCGCCGTCGAACATGAAGACCTCTTGATGCATGTGGTAGCAGAATTTCTCCCATACCTCACACTGAGGATTCGAGGAATTCTCCGGGGCGGGTATCTTCCTCCCTTTGGATGCCCTGCAACGGGAATCCTCGCTCGCGCCATGCCTGGATGCCTCCTGACAGCGGCCGCACATTTCGGATGCCTTGGCGCAGCAAGGTGAGCGCCACCCGGGCGCTGCTCGCCTCGTTGGGTCAACTACAGTAGAGAATGATCTCCCGGTTCTGCGGAAGCTGGCGTCGCCTTTGCGCAAGTTCCTCGACATTCCAGTGGACCGCCCCAGGAATGAGCACGGGGTCGGCGTCAAATTCCAGCGGGTGGCGCAGGTCCACAATCACGATATCTTCTTCCGACTCGATTTTCCGCTTGAGTTCCTCAGGGCTGATCCGCGCTACCCACAAACGCCGCAGGAAACGCTTACGGGCCAGGATCTTCCAGAGCATATACGTGCCCAGTCCGGCCAAGAGTATCCCCACAAGGATTGCGCCCAGCCAGGTACCCATAGTCCTCATCGAGCCCATTAGCCATTCGAGTCGCTTACCGAAGAGCATTCCCAGGG
>DASQID010000799.1:0-7041 GCA_035631775.1 Acidobacteriota bacterium | reverse complement strand
TGGAGGCGTTGTCACCCGAGGAACAAATTGAAATAGACAGATTGGGCAAGTCCTGGAAGGAGTTCGTTGACGAATACGACAGTTTCCCTCGCACGCAAGAGCAACAGGAGGGAGGGAAGCCGAAGACAGTAATGTTTCCCGAAAAGCTGCAGGACAGTCTCAGACAGCTGCAGATCAACGCCGAATCCGTATATCAGGCCAGCAAGGCCACTGCCGCCAAGGAGATACGCGAGTCGCGCGTAACCTCCAGGACGGTATCCGTGTTCTCCTGGTGCGCGGCGGCAATCGCCCTGGTCGCGAGTGCGTTGGTTTCTTTTTTGATCTACCGGTCTATTTCCATACCGCTCTCACACCTCACAGAGGGTACGCGCGCAATTGCAGAGGGGAAGTTTTACTATCGTCTCGACACATCCCGGAATGACGAGTTCTCCCAACTGGCAAAGGACTTCAACACGATGACCCTCCAGCTGAACGAGTTGGATGAACTCAAGAGGGCATTCATCTCACACGTCTCTCACGAGCTGAAGGCGCCGCTGGCGTCCATGCGCGAAACCATTCAGCTGATGCTCGAGGAGATTCCGGGCCCCCTTACCGACAAGCAGAAGCGTCTGCTCGAACTCAATCTTCAGAGCGGTGCGCGCCTGACTTCGATGATCGCCAACCTTCTCGATCTGTCGAGGATTGAAGCCGGCGTGATCGAGTACGAACTCAAGCCGTTGGATTTGGCACCCCTCGTGCGCAACGCCATCGCGCTCCTCGAAGGACGAGTGCACGAGAAGAACCTGACCGTGGAGCAACAGCTGCCGGATCAACCTCTGGCCGCGGAATGCGACGGCGATCGTATTATTCAGGTGCTGGTAAACCTGATCGGAAATGCGGTCAAGTTTTCTCCCACGGGCAGTTCCATCAAGGTGCGCGTGCAGCCGACCGACGTGCTCCCTTCCAGGATCCCGCAAAATCGCCGTCACGCCGTGAAGGGCGAAATGAATGGGAACGAATATGCGCTCGTCTCCGTATCGGACTCCGGTCCTGGGATCCCGGATGCCGAAAAGGAGAGGGTGTTCGAAAGGTTCCATCAGGTGAAGCAGGCGAGAAAGGGCACGGGGCGCGGAGTTGGCCTGGGTTTGACCATATGCCGCACGATTATCGAGGCGCACGGCGGTGCCATCTGGGTGGAGGATAATCCGCCACAGGGAAGTACTTTCCGGGTATTATTGTTACGAGCCGGAGAAAAAGGCAAAAGTGTCGTGAAGCGGGCCTCCACGCCGATATAGTCCGCAGTTCGCAGTGGTGCCGCGGCTAACGGCGAACTTAGAGGGCCGCAGATCATGAGAAAAAAGGCACTCTATTTGTTGCTTTGTCTCGTATTCGTGGCAGGAGCCTGCCATTGGAGAGCGAAGCCTACCGTACAGCCTCCGGACCCGCCTTACACGATCATCACGACCAATCAGCCGTTGGTGCTTCCTCAGCCGATCCATCCGAATCTTCAGCCCATTATGGTCTCCCCGCCATTGAGTCCGTTCCAGACCGCCGTGCACGCTTTCGAGGACGCGAAATACGACGGCGCGGCCCAGGCATTCGAAGAACTACTGCAAAGCCCGGATCCAAGGAATCGGGACGGAGCCCTTTTTTACCTCGCCATGTCCCATGGCATGCAGAGCCTGAGCGGATCCTACAGGGATATACGGAGCGCCAGAGATGAGTTCGACGACTTTCTTGCAAACTACCCCAAGAGCCAATACAGGAATGCGGCTTTCGTCATGCATCGCCTTCTTACCCAGATCGCCGGTCTGATGAGTGAAAGGGCCGACCAGCTGGCTCGCCAGTCGAAAGATCTCAAGGAGAAGGAGGCTCAGATAGACCAACTGAAGGACGAGTTGCAGAAGCTGAAGGAAATCGACATGAATCGGCGCCCCTCACGCCCCCCGCCATAATCATTCGACTGAACGACACGCACCTTGAAGTCGAGGGGAATTGTACTGCAAAGGAGTTTGGCTTATCCTTCGCGCCTTTGCGCCTTGGCGGTGGCTCTTAGGACAGCGACGAGTTCATTCTGTCGCAGGCTCGAGATAAGCAGGTGTGCGATACGACCCCGAGAAACCATAGCGAAGAACCATCACCTTCGCCTTGCGCCTGCCGAATTCCATAGCTAAGTCATGGTTTGGCATATAGATATCTATTACACGGCCCTTGACCAGCCGGCCCGTGTCCATGACTTTATAGACTCCTCGATAGCGCGGCACATCCACATGAATAACAGAACCCAGTGGCAATACCCTGGGATCGGCAGCCACGATTCCAGGCGATGCCTGTACGCCTGATCTCGTTTCGCCCGATTCACAGTAGGCCGTGGCGAAAAAATCCAGTCGCGGATCCTCGAGTGCAATTTTGGGCTTGGAGCATGGTGCGCCTCCAAGGGGCACGCTCTCGCCCGCGCCGTCCAGTGCCCTCAAATGAATCCCAGTAGCGAGGGCACATAAGAACGTGAAAAACCTAAAGATATTACGACGGCTCCACCTCTCCCCTGAACCGTTCTCACTAAAGGTAACTTCTTGCATAATACCCCCTTATGCCAATTTACCTGTCTCCCCTGAAGGGAGATGGCGCCGTTCAGAATTCGCCTAGAGTGAGCTTGGAGGAAGTAGTCGAGACCTTGAGCTCTCGTGCGCAATCCACACTATTCCCGACTTCGTGATTGCTGGGGTTCATACTAAAAAGGCTACCCTAACGCCCGACTCGTGTTCAACCGAAAAAGTGTAAATATTACTACTCATTTAGTGAACGAAGAATAGTGTCCGGTCTTGAAAATTTCACTTTGCGCAAGCTCGCTTCGCCGGTAAGGTGACCTGAGGGCAAAATGAAATTTTCAAGATCTGACACCAAGACTTTTCAAAGGAGGCCCGTCGTGATGGCACGAAGATCGATAGCATGCTTACTCGTGGCTCTCTGCAGCTCGGTTCTGCTAGAAGCCATTACGGATAGGGCGGCACAGGGCGCGGAGACTCCGGTACTCCTGCGTCCGGCACGAGTTTTCGACGCCGAGGACGGCCGGACTCACGAAGGGTGGGTGGTCCTCGTTTCTGCGGAAAGGATCGCTGCCGTCGGGCCCGATGCCCAGGTCCATGTACCGGCAAATGCAGTCACGATTGAACTTCAAGGCATGACCGTTCTTCCCGGCCTGATGGATATTCACTCTCACATCTTTCTCCACCCCTACAACGAAACACTCTGGAACGACCAGGTGCTCAAAGAGCCCCTGGCGTATCGGACCATCGAAGCAGTTCAGCACGTGAAGGATACGCTGATGGCCGGGTTTACGACGTTGCGTGATCTCGGTACCGAGGGTGCGGGGTACGCGGACCTTTCTGTTCAGCGCGCCATTCAGCAGGGACTGATTCCCGGGCCTAGACTCCTGGTAGCGACGCTGGCCATCGTGGCCACCGCTAGTTACGGTCCGGGACCACTTGGGTTCGCCGAGAATGTCAACCTGCCCAAAGGCGCTCAGGAGGCCAGTGGTGATGCAGAAATCCTCAAGGCGGTTCGTGAACAGGCGGGCCATGGCGCAGACTGGATCAAGGTGGACGCCGACTATCGGCGTGGCCCGCACGGTTCTACGGTTCCAACCTTCAGCGAGGCCGAATTGTGCACGCTGGTCCAGGAATCCCATTCCGCGGGCCGTTTAGTGGCCTCCCATGCCGCTTCCCCGGAGGGCATGCGACGCTCCGTCGTGGCGGGAGTCGAGACCATCGAGCATGGCTACGAGGGAACCCCCCAGGTCTTCGAACTCATGGCCAGACAAAACGTCGCATGGCTTCCGACGCTCGCAACCCAGGAAGCCTACGCCGAGTATTTTGAGGGCTACAAGCCTGGCCAGGGGGCACCTACGACGGCAATGCAGCAGACTGCCCGTGCGTTCAAGGTGGCAATGGAAGAGGGCGTGACTATCGGCCTGGGAAGCGATGTCGGCGTCTTCAAGCACGGGACAAATTACCGTGAGTTGGAATGGTTGGTCCGCGACGGGATGACTCCGTCGCAGGCACTGCTGGCGGCGACTGCCGTGAATGCGAAGATTTTGCGCATAAGTGATCGGATTGGGAAATTGCGCCCCGGCATGCTGGCCGACATAATCGCAGTCCCTGGGGATCCTACGAAGAATATCGAGGCCGCCCGTGATGTCCGGTTCGTCATGAAAAACGGAGTCATCTACAAAAAGCCCTGATAGACCGGGCAAAGATAACTTCACAATTAGGCTGAAAGAAATGTCCCGTGGCGCCGGTCATCAGACCGGCGCCGGGCTGAAAGCCCGGACGAGATGCGTCCCGTTAGGGACGCGGAGATAATAGCCAGGCACTTTAGTGCCTGGACTTCTGAGGCACGCATTCCGCAAGTCCCGTAGGGACGGCTGAGTTTCCGATCCTAATTGCCCACGTCAGTCGTCCCTACAGGACTAATTAGTTTCTGTCGCGAAACTCCTTGGCCATGCGGAAAGCGCCCCGGAGGGGCGCCAGCCAATAGCCCCGGGCAAGCGAAGCGCAGCCCGGGGTTGGGATTGTCAAGAATAACCAGAGCCCTGGAGCGGCGACAGATAACCCATAGAGTACAAAGGTCTTTCGCCCCTGCCTGGGCTCGGCATTATGCAACATCCTATCCGGGGGCTTGCGCCCCCGGCTACTTGCTTGGGCCCCTCCGGGGCCCGACCTGGCGGGCGATTCATCAGGCAACTGGCCGAGGACAGCGGGCGTTAAAAAGTCGTTGCTTGGCAGGCGGCGGGAGACTCCTTGCCCCATCATGGGATTTTCCTTCACTAGAAATTGGTTTGCGCCGCGTACCGAATAGCATTATGCTTTGCGTTTAATTCTGGCTTCCGCGCTGCCCCCACCTGGTCAGCCATGATCAAAGGAGAAATGAACCGTAATGAAAAGCGTCTCCATGGTTGTATCGTTATGTTTGCTCGCGGTTTCCTTCGCGATAACCCAGGATCAAAAACCTACCCCGAACACTCCTCCGGATCCTAATGCGAATGCTGCGCTGCTCAAGGAATTCACCAGATCGTCGCACATTGAGGGCCTCACATTGAGCTTTGTTCTGCTCAACGATCGCACGGTCGACGTGCTCTTCGAGGCGCCAGGAAAGTACGCTATGCGCGCCCGAGCCCGCATGGCAACGACATTCTTCGTTCAGGGAACACCGGAGAAAGACATCCAGTTAGAGACCAAGTTTGTTGTGGAGCAGAACGGCGAGAAGATAGCCGGGACTTCTCATAACATCAAGAATTTCGCCGACGGGGCAGTGGCCAAGGGGACTAGAATCGACGGAATCATCGAAATGTCGAAGAAGCTCGACCTGACTCACAGCTTCAAGATCAAGGGCGGCCATTCCGACGTGGATTTCAAGCTTACCCCGGAAGCGGTAAAGCTGGCTGAGCCCCTCGCTCCACCGGCACCCCCTGCGGCGATACGGCAGAATCCCTGAACGGTCGGTTCGCAGTTCGCAGTTCCCAGTTCGCAGCGGTCCGGGGCTCAGCTTCCAGATTGAGGAAGCCTCTGATGCTTACTCGAGATGAAGCCTGGCAGCATCTGTGCGAGTGGACCAAGACCGAATCCCTTCGGAAGCATGCCCGTGCGGTTGAAGTCGTTCTCCGCGCCGCCGCTCATCGCTACGGTTCCGGCGCTGCGGAGGAAGAGTTGTGGGGAATCGCGGGCATGCTCCACGATGCAGACTACGAGCAGTGGCCTGAGGACCATCCTCAGCGTATCGTCGCATGGCTGCGTGAGCGCGGCGAAGAACAGCTTGCCCATGCCGTTTCGGCGCATTACACAAAGTGGAACGTCCCCTACGAGTCGCCCCTGGACAAGAGCCTGCTCGCCTGTGATGAATTGACCGGATTTGTCATTGCGGCCTGCCTTGTGCGCCCCGAGGGCGTGTCCACTCTCACCCATCAAAGCATTCGGAAGAAGCTGAAGGACAAGGCCTTCGCCGCGAAGGTCGACCGCGAGGAGATTATCAAGGGTGCCCAACTCCTTGCCGTTGACTTGGCCGAGCACATTCAATTTGTCATAGATGCTCTGAAGCCCCACGCAGAGGAACTGGGCATCCAGGGCCGCTAACTTATTAGCAGGCAGACGGCAGTCCTCCGTCTGCTGGCTGCCTTTTCCGTCGAGGCCGTAAGTTGAGATCGGCTCTGGTCTACGTCGACGAACAACTGGTCGTGGTGAACAAGGCCGCCGGGGTCAGCCTCGCCACCCGTCGGTCCGAGCCAAATTCCGCGGCGCGGCGACTGCTCGACTCCATCGAATCAGACGAGCTTGAACAATGGGGCCTCGCCTCGGAGGATTTGCGTCTCGTCCACCGACTCGATGCGGGCACAACCGGACTGGTCTTGCTGGCCCGCGACGGGGAGACGCACCGGAAGCTCGCCAGGGCATTTCAAACCGGGAGCGTGGAAAAGACCTATCTCGCCCTCACCTGGGGACACCCGCGGCCCGAGGAGGGTCAATTCAGCTGGCCAATCGGACCAGATCTCAGCGACCGCCGGAGGATGAAGTGCGATCCCGCGGGCAGGCCTTCGTGTACGCGCTACAGAACCCTCGCCCGAGGTCCGCACGCAACTCTGCTTGAACTGAGCCCGCAGACGGGGAGGACCCATCAGCTGAGGGTCCATCTTGCCAGGGCCGGCCATATCATTGTCGGCGACGACCTCTATGGGGGCGCCCGATACCGAGGAATCAAAGATCCGCACTTGCGCTCCGTGTTGAACCCTGCACACCTGCTGTTGCATGCCTGGAAGATCGTGCTCCCTGAATCATGTTCCCAAGACGTGCGCGCGTTCGAGGCGCCGCTCCCGCCGGCTTTCCGAACCGCCCTCGAAGAACTGGACTTGGTCGGTTCGCTCACCCCGACGCTCTGCTGAAGTCGGCTCCCTCACGCATTGCCGATTTCTGAGCCGCTCTCGGAGTTTAGCCATTTTTGCGTCCCGGAGGGACCCGTAGGGACGACTGATGTGAACAACTAGTGTAGTTTCCGTCGCGAAACTCCTTGGCC
>DASQID010000798.1:0-3370 GCA_035631775.1 Acidobacteriota bacterium | reverse complement strand
CTGGGGTCAGGGTCCGGGAGTCAGGGACTGGACCTTCTGCGCAAAGCATTTCGAAGTGCATAGAGTTGCCTCCCCAGTGCGCTCGTTTTCCCGTAAACGTCTTCGAGCTTTGAGGAGGGAAGATATCTAAGCCGCGCTGCTATTTCGAGCTGTGTTTCGAGTTCAGAGAGAGAGGCCTGTGCTATTGAAAGGAAATGCAAGAACTCATTGCTGGATTCTCGGGTGTGCCCCTCGGCGATATTTGATGATATAGAAATCGCTGATTTCTGAAGCTGTGAGGATAGACCATAGACTTCCTGTTTGGGAAAGCTCCTTGTCAAAAGGTAAATCTCCTGAGCTAAGTCCACACCTAGTTGCCAGACACGAAGGTCGCGATAACTGGTAACGGTTGCACTACTGACAGAGGTTCCATCTCTCATAATTGCTCCTCGGAAGTGATGTAACGCAGTTAAGCAGACATGTCGTTCATGTTGTTTCGCGGAGTGCAGGCTCATTTCATTTTTTGATGCTCAAATCCCTGTCCCCCGACCCCTGTTCCCTGAACCCTGGCCCCTGGTCTCTGGTCTCTGGTCTCTGGTCTCTGACCCCTGTTCCCTGGCACCTGGCCCCTGATAGGGGAACCTTTTACAGGCTAGATCCGTTAACGATACTGACAGGAGGAGGGACCATGGAGTCACTGTGGCAGGATCTTCGATACGGCGTTCGGATATTGCTCAAGAAGCGAGGATTTACTCTCGTGGCGATTATGGTGCTCGCGCTCGGGATCGGTGCGAATACCGCCATTTTCAGCCTGGTGGACGCCTTCCTGCTCAAGCCTCTTGCCTTCCAGAAGCCCGAGCAGCTGGTCGGCTGCTACAGCAGGAGCACGAAGAACCTGGATTCCTACAGAGCATTCTCCTATCCCAACTATCTTGACCTACGCGAGAAAAACACCGTCTTCACCAGCCTGATGGCACATAATGCAGCGCTGACCGGGTTGACCGAAGGGGACATGACGCGGCGGGTATTTGCAGACGTTGTGTCGTCCAACTATTTTGAGACCTTCGGGATCAAGCTGTTCCGCGGGCGGACATTTCTTCCTGCCGAGGAGCAGCCTGGCAGCAACACACCGGTCGTCATCCTCAGCTACCAATTCTGGCAGAAGGCAGGCGCCGACCACGACATTCTAGGGAAAACCATACGCATCAACGGCCGCCACTTCACCGTTATCGGGATTGCTCCCGAGGGATTCACGGGCACGACGGCGCTGATCTCGATGGAGTTCTATCTACCCCTGGGAGTTTACGAGGACGTCGTGAACGACTTTGACGGCGCAGCCAGATCATTGGGTAACCGGGACAACCACTGCCTGATTCTGGTGGGGCGGCTCCGGCCCGGACTCACAGCGACCGGTGCCGAGCCCGAACTGAAGGTTGTAGCCGCACAGCTCGAGAAAGCGTACCCGGCAGAAAATAAAGAGCAGACTTTCATGGTCCACCCGCTCGCCCGTTTCTCGATCACGACCAGCCCCTCCAGTGACCGGGAACTCTACACCGCCGCGGTTCTTCTCATGGGCATGGCGGCGGTAGTATTGCTCATCGCTTGCCTGAACCTTGCCAACATGCTCATGGCTCGGGGAACGGCCCGGCGTAAGGAGATAGCCATCCGCCTCGCGCTCGGCGGAGCACGCCGGCAGATCGTCCGCCAACTGGTTACCGAGGGCCTTGTACTGTCCCTGCTGGGCGGTGCAGCCGGCATCATTGTTTCCTACTGGGCAACGAAACTCCTAGTATCATCCATGAGCTCCATGTTGCCCTTGACCCTCGTGTTTAATGCGGGTCCCGATCTGCGCGTGCTTGCCGCGACGTTCGCGTTCTGTCTCCTCAGCACCGTGATGTTCGGACTTGGGCCGGCGTGGAAGCTTTCCAAGCCGGATGTGGTCTGCGACCTGAAGGAGAACGCGGGAGAGGATACGGCCGGCAGAGTCCGAATTGCCTTTTTCTCCCGGCGGAATCTGCTCGTCATCGGCCAGATTTCCCTTTCGTTGGCTCTCTTGACCACTGCGGGCCTCTTTATCCGCAGTGCACTCCGGGCCGCCCAGATAGATCCCGGATTCAGACTGGAAAATGGACTTCTTGTGGAAGTGGATCCCAGTCTTGCGGGCTACAAAGAGGCGCGTGGACGCGAGGTCTATCGTGCACTGCTCGAGCGGCTCGCCAGCATCCCCGGGGTCGAGAGTGTCAGCCTGGGAGCGACGGTTCCCTTCGGCATGGTCTCGCTGGGTCGTGATGTGCAACGCACCGGTGAAGCTCCGGCCTCGACTGATACGGCGCAGGGAAGAAACTCGGTGGGAGCCCGTTATAACGCCGTCGCCAGGGATTATTTCAAGACAATTGGCGTCCGCGTCCTGCGGGGTCGGGATTTCAACTCCGGAGAGGCGGAGACAGGATCCGCTCCCCCGGCCGCCATCGTAGATGACGTCCTGGCAAAGAAGCTGTGGCCTGGAGAGGATCCATTGGGCAAGCAGGTCCAATTCAGGGAGGACGCTCCGGGCAGAAAACCGAAGGTGATGGATGTCGTGGGTGTCGTGTCGGCAATCCGGGAGAATTTCTTTGAAGGCAGCCCGTCGCCTCATATCTATCTTCCCTTCGCCCAGAGTTACCAATCCGATGCGAACATCCACCTGCGCCTCTCAACACGGAGCCGTGAAGCGGAGGCTACTCTGATGCAAGCTGTGCGCAAGGAAATCCGCGCGATTGATGATCGTGTGCCCGTGCTTGCTTTGAAGACGCTGCGGAAGCATCTCGACGCCAGCATAGAGCTCTGGATCATGCGCACGGGTGCTCAGATGTTCAGCGCCTTCGGCGCGGTGGCGCTCCTCCTCGCGGTCGTTGGACTGTATGGGGTGAAGGCATACATGGTCGCCCGGCGCACGCGCGAGATCGGCATCCGCATGGCTCTCGGCGCCACTGCCGGTCAGACTTTGGGAATGATCCTTCGCGAAGGAGTTGCACTCACCATGGCTGGAGTGCTCCTCGGGTTTGTGCTGGCCTTAGGCATCGGACGCCTGCTGAGCAGCATGCTCTATGAAGTCAGCGGGACGGATCCGTTCATCCTTTCTGCGGCACCCGCAATACTCTTCGTGGTCTCGATGCTGGCCTGCTACATTCCAGCCCGTCGGGCGGCGCATGTCGACCCCATGGTCGCTCTCCACTACGAATGAAAAAGAGTTCGCAGTTCGCGGTTCGCAGTTCGCTGAGAACCGCGAACTCTCATCTCGAAGCGGCCTTGGAGCGGTCGACATATCTCAGCGATGCTATGTCGATCCGGACTACATCACCGCTCTTGATGAATTGCGGGACATGTATTGTGACGTCATTGTCCAATCGGG
>DASQID010000797.1:0-7144 GCA_035631775.1 Acidobacteriota bacterium | reverse complement strand
AAGGATGCAGAGGGGCTGACCGAGAATTGACGAATGATCCTCCCGCGGTTCTCATTCGTCATTCGTAAATCGTAAATTGATAGGCCTAGGTGTGTGTCAGTCCCCCTATTCTTAGAAGAGCGCGATTTCCGTGCGTCATCTTGTGATACAGTGGCGGCCCTCATAGCCCGATCCATGTGGCTCCACGGAGAATCCTATGAACCGCTGCTGCATTGTTCCTCCCTACATATTGCGGGAGATCCTGAAGAACGGGGATTCGCGTCAGCAGGCGAGGGCGTGGTCCACCTTGACCGACTCAGAGCAGGCCCGCGGACGGCGCAGGGTTATAGCAGCCATCGCCCACCTGGCAGTAGTAGCCCCTGGGGTCAAGCGGCGGACCGTGTACGACGCAGGTAACAGTTACGATCTTCCCGGACGCCTGGTTCGCGCGGAAGGCTCCCGCAGAAGCAGAGACAAGTCGGTGAACGAAGCCTATGACGGCTCCGGGGCGACCTATGACCTGTACTGGAAGATCTATCAACGCAACTCAATCGACGGCCGGGGCATGCGCATCGACTCGACCGTTCATTACGGCACAAACTACGACAACGCCTTCTGGGATGGCGCCCAGATGGTCTATGGCGACGGAGACGGAGAGATTTTCACACCGTTCACAAAAGCAACCGATGTGATTGGGCACGAATTGACGCATGGCGTCAACCAGTATTCGGCCGCACTTCAATACCAAGGCCAGCCGGGAGCCTTGAGCGAGTCTTTTGCGGACGTGTTTGGCAGCCTGGTCAAGCAGTACCAGCGTGGCGAAACGGCGGAGGACGCCGACTGGCTGGTCGGCGAGGGACTCTTTCTGCCCGGAATAAATGCGCGGGGGATTCGATCCATGAAGGAACCCGGAACCGCATATGACGATCCGCTCCTCGGGAAGGATCCCCAGCCCGGTCACATGAACAGCTACGTCGTCACCGAGGAGGATAACGGTGGAGTCCACCTCAATTCGGGGATTCCGAACCGTGCCTTCTACGAAGCGGCCGTTCGGTTGAAGGGGCATGCCTGGGAAAAGGCGGGTTGGATCTGGTACAAGACGATGACCGAGAAGCTGCGTCGGGATTCAGGCTTCCGCGATGCCGTCACCCATACGGTAACCGCAGCGGGAGAGTTGTTCGGCAAAAACAGCCGCGAGCAGAAGGCGGTTCGCGCGGCATGGTCATGCGTCGGGCTTTAGAACTGCGGATTACTGATAGGGGATTGCGGAAATTTGCCCGTCACAGGATCACGGGTTTGATGAGGTTGCAGCCGAGAGATGCGAAGGACGCGCGCAGCAGATCCAGGTGTTCTTGGTCGCGATACATCCCCAAAATCGAGCCTCCCGAGCCGGCATAGTGTGCCGGAGCTCCGAGGCGCCGCGCAAGCATCACCATCTCCACATTGCGTGGATCCAACTTTGTCATCTGTGCACGTGTGTCGAAATTCTCATTGATCAGCTCGCCCAGGCGCCCCCAGTCGCCCGTCGCGAGGCAATTTTTGCCCTCCAGGGCGATCTCAGACAGCCGCCTCATCCCCGCCACTAGAACCGGATCGCCTGCCTCCCAGCGGGCCCTGTAGTTGCTGTGTACAACTCCGGAGATCTCACTGAGGTCGGTCCTGTAGGCTACAAACAGCGGAGGCAACCGTGTTGGATCCAGCGGTTCGTAGCGGCCGTGTCCATATCGCTCCATGTGCTCGCGCTGGAAGTCCATGAAGACCACGCCCTCGTAGGTTTGGACAACCCGATCCTGGAGGCCGGCAGCGATGCCCACTTCTTTAGTCTCCACAGAGAGCACCAGGTTCGGGAGGATTTCATTCGAAATGCTTACGCCGTAAAATTCCATAAGTGCGCGGATGGTGGCGGTTACTATCGCGCTCGAACCGGCGAGGCCCACCTGGCGGGGAATATCACTGTCATAGCGCAGTGAGAAGTTCTGGCCGTGCAGATAGATTCCCTGCTCGGCGCAGTACTCTGTGAATCGCTTGATGGCCGCTTTAACCAAGCGCAGGCCACCATACAGGCCATTCAGTTTCACATCCTGCACCAGGTCAGAGAGTCGATCGAAGATGCACCGGTCCTGGCGAGTGAGGATGATCTCGAGTTCCGGCCACTCGTAGAGAACCACCCTGGCCGAGAAATTTCTGATGATGATGGAAATCGTGCGGCCGTAATAACCATCGGACGGATTGCCCAGCAGCCCCGCCCGAGCATGCGCTGTGGTCCTGACGATACGCATCGGATCAGCACTCCAAACCGCCGAGGCTCAGGGCTCGCCCAGTAACAGGCTGACATATCAGTCTGAAGGCGAAGCTCCGTCCGGCACTTCGTTACTTATCGGCCTGTTTCCGGAACAAATCGTATAGGTGAGGGTACTCCTTGAGAGCGAATTCGATGAAGGCTTCGAAATAGCTCTCGAAGTTGCCGATGTCGTACCGCTTCTCGTCTGCGGCAAGTCGAACCCCCACTATCTTTCGTCCACTGTCGAGCAGGAGCCTGATCGCATCAGTCAGTTGTATCTCTCCCCCCTTGCCCGGCATGGTCTTATCCAGCGCCGGATAAATCTCCGGTCCGAAAATGTAGCGCGCCGCGATCGCGAGATTGCTCGGGGCGTCCGCAACCGAAGGCTTCTCCACCAGGTCTTCGATTACAAAAGCGCCGTTGCCCAGATCCGCACCGGGCTTCACCACGCCGTAGGAGGTTACGCTTTCGCGCGGCACTTCCTCCACCGCTATCACGCAGGAGGCGCCCGTCGACGCGAATACCTCGGCAGTGTGCGAAACGATGGCGGAGGCTCCGCCGATGATGCTATCCCCCAGGGCGACGATGAATGCCGCATTTTGAGTGAAGTTCCGGGCGCACAAAATCGCATCCCCCAGGCCCTTCTGGCGACGCTGGCGCGTGAAAAAGAAATGCACCGATAGACGCTCATACTCGAGCTCGGCGAGAAGATCTTCCTTCCCTCCCTCGCGCAGGTTGCGCATCAACTCGTGATCAAAGTCGAAGTGGTTTTCGATGGAGGATTTGTTCTTACCGGTAATGAAGAGAACTTGCTTGACGCCATTGGCCTCGAGTTCCTCGACGACATATTGGACCACGGGCTTCTTGGCAACGGGCAGCATCTCCTTGGGCTGCGATTTTGTCGCGGGGAGTAGGCGCGTCCCCATGCCTGCCACTGGTACGACCGCTATTGGTATGATCATGTGATTCACCGACGGGAAAGGGAGAAAGCAGAGGAGCGTGGCGTCGAAAGCCACTGCGCCAGGGTAGGATTCTTGGTGTCCTTCGCCGACACCAGCGCAGGTACGTCGGGCCAATGGATGCCAAGAGCGGGATCACTCCAGAGGATGCCTGCCTCTCCCGCCGGATTCCACTCCTCAGTGCACTCGTACAATACAATGGTCTCCTCTTCGAGCGCCATGAAGCCGTGGGCGAAGCCAGGCGGAAGCCAGAATACAAGGCGGTTGGTATCCGACATCTCCACCGCCACGTAATCGCCCAGCGTCTGTGAACTGCGGCGTATGTCCACCGCAACGTCAAATATGCGGCCGGCAACACAGCGAATCAGCTTGCCCTGCGGGCGGTCCCACTGAAAGTGCAAACCGCGAACGGTTCCACATTTCGACTTGCTCTGGATGGCCTGGCGAAATCTGGATGGAAGACCCCGACGCTCCAGATCCGAGCACAGATATGACTGCAGCAGATAACCTCGGCCATCCGGGAAACACGGCGCTTCAAACAGCTTCAACCCTTCAACTTCATCGATCTTTCTCCGCATGGCGGCAGATGATAGCACCATACTACTGGCGTTCAAAATGCCTTACCTGTGTGGAGATCGTGGCGAGAACGCAACAGATTGCGAATTGCGGATTGCGAATTTAAAAAACGGTTGGCGTTCTTTGAATCTGCAACGTGCAATCTGCAATTCGCAATTTGCGTGCGAAGTCAGCTACCACCTGCAGTGCGCGCAGAGCGGGGGGCTTGACGAATCCCCCCGGAGGCCGGAGGGGGGCAAGAAAGTAACCCCGGGCAAGCGCAACGCAGCCCGGGGTTTTTTTGTTCCAGTCGATAAAAGCCCCGGTCGGGGCGACAGAACTTCTGAACATGACGGCCCCTTCTGTCGCCCTTCCAGGGCTCTCCACTTCCTCCATTCCCATCCCCGGGCCGCGCTTCGCTTGCCCGGGCTATTGGCTGTGCGCCCTTTCAGGGCACCGGCAAGGACGTGTCACCTTGCACAACAACCGCAGGAACGGCAGAGCCTCTTTAAGTCGCACAGCCAGAGGCGGTGGCTTACTTAATGGAATCACGAAGTGTGAACCGACTTATTCGGAGAATACTTCCGCGGTAAAGATCTGGATTGAAGTCTTGGGGTCACGCCAAGCGGTTTCCGGAAGGCCGGCCTTGCGGCACGTCTGAGCGAGGAATGTCTCCCGATCCCACCTGTACTGCGTCGCCACCTGAGGCAGAAGCAAGCCCCGGTGAAAGCCGCGGGTAATATAGATGCCGTGCCTTCCAACCTCGATTTCCTCGACGGAGTGGATTTGCTCCAGCGGAGTCAGCGCGGAAATCTCAATTTTAAGGCAGGGAAGCTCCTCGGGAGTGACGGGATCGAATCGGCTGTCTTCGAGGGCGGCACTCAGGACGCAATGCTGGACTACCCGATAGAGTTCACGATCACCGAACATCTGGCCAATGCAGCCACGCAGCTCTTCTCCACAGTGTAGGGAGACAAAGGCCCCGCGGGGAACGAGGAGTGACGGACGGGACGCGTGGTAGTCGGCGGGGCGCCCCCCGGAAAAATAGGTTTCCAGAGTCGAGCGCGCGAGCCTCAGCAATTCAGATTTATCCGACTCATCCAGCATACACTTCGAACTCTCAGGATTATTGAAGCGGGTCGCGTGTGGTACTGGCAAGTGGTTGAGTCGCCCCATCTATCAGACATCGCCCAGCACCCGGCTATACGGAGTTCGCCCTGAGTCTCCGTGTCTCCTTTTCCTATGTTTCACGGCGGGTAAGCTCGGCTCCTTCGCGTGTCAACCCTTCCAGTTTGCGCAATCGGCGGAGTTCGCGCCGTTCTGCCGCCCATTGGCGGCGCCGCTCCAGGATCTTCAGCCGTCGTTTCTCCCTGTATTTGATCCTGCTGTCGAGCTTCGACCAGAACTCGCGGAAATACTGCACCATCGAAAGCAGAGCAAAAAACACAACAGCCCAGAGAAGTACCTTCCCGGTTTGCATCACCCAGCCGTGATACTGATAGCCCAGAATTAATCCCATGACGGCTGCCACTTGCGTGACCATCTTCCCCTTGCCGAGCTTAGAGACGTGGATGGAAAATCCCTCACTTTCGGCAATGCTGCGCAAGCCGCTCACCGCGAACTCGCGGCCGATAATAATGACCACCATCCACGCCGGAGCTACGGGATGACCATCAGGCGCACGCAGCTGAACGAGCGAAATCAGCGCGGAGGATATGAGCAATTTGTCCGCAATCGGATCCAGGAGCCGGCCCAGGGTGGTCACCTGCTTCCGCCGGCGCGCGAAATATCCGTCCAGCAGATCCGTTAGGGCTGCGGCCAGAAACAGACTGGCACCCCAAACCGCACGATGGTCCGTAAGCTTCGTCAACAAGACCACCACAACGAATGGGATCAGAAAGATCCGGGCTAGAGTGAGAGCATTGGGCAGATTCATATCGGGCTACAACGACAGATGCCAAAAGCGTAACACATACAGACGCGCAGGAGATACCAAATAGAGAGCAGCCTGCAGGGGCAATAAACAGGGTGCGCGCCAAGCCGGTAACCCGCCCCTAAGGGCACGCGCAAAAACAAGATCACATCCTGGCACAGAATGTGGTCATGTGCGGGGTGCCATCAGACCGGCGCCACAGGCAGTTCTATCTCGTGCCAATTGCGAAGTTGATTCTGCGCAAGTCTTAGGGCTGGCGCAAGAATAGATTCACATTTTGGCGCGAGCACCGTCGCGCCTGCGGCGGGCCTGGGGCGGGCAGATGCGAGGCGCCGCGACGCAGGCGATATCGGTGTATATCGTCGAGGAGCGGCAACGAAGCAGATGCCCGCCCGCCGCGCCCTTTCAGGCTGCGGCCCGCAGGGGCCAGCAGCAAAATGTGAAGTTATTCTTGCGCCAGCCCTTAGGACTGTAAGAGTACCGTCGCCCCGCAATGGGATAATACTCTCTCCGTGGTACTGCCGAACAGCATCTCCCTCATCGGAGAGTGACCATAGGCCCCCATAATGAGGATGTCGGCGCGCCCCTCCGTAACCAAGCTGCAGATCACCTCAGAAGCCTTCGATCCGATGACCACTCTCTTTTCCGGGGTTACCCCGTGATGCCGGAGAAACGACTCTGCCGGGGCCAGCACGTCCCTTCCCGCCTCATCGGAGGAAGCGACGGCAACCAACCTGCAAATCACTCCGGGGCGTCCTCCCAATTCGGCAGCTGCCATCAACGCCCGTCCCGCATGGACGCTCCCATCGAAGGCCATGAGGATTGTGCGAACCTCCGATCCCTCGTGAAAGCCGCGTCCCGCAACCAGAACCGGACGAATAGAGCCGCGCAGCACGTGCGAGACCAGGGGATCGATTTTCCCCTGGGCGCCGACGACTCGGCTATAGCCGGAGCGTGCCATCACGACAATGTCATGCGCCACGACATCGCGAACTACAAGATCGCCGGGAATTCCGGTGCGTGCATCGGTTGAACAGGGAATCCCGCGCGCAGCACATTCGGCGGCAAACTGATCCAGCCGTTCCTTTGCCAGTGCGTTCATCTCGTCCAGGAGCGACTGGCTTTCCTCAAGCGGCGGCGCTACCACCGACGGCATGAATCCATCGGGCGTGCCAAGAACAGGAATTTCAAACGCCTTGACGTCGATTACGGCCAATGCGTGGATGCGGCTGCCCTCCTTGCGCGCAAGCCAGAAGGCGCAATCCTTTGCATTACCCGACATCGGCCCGTCAGCAAGAGGCAGAAGAATCGAACGAATCATGGTGCCTCCATAGGGGGCCCGACAGGCAGTATCCAAGGGCCGCACCCGACCTCATTGGGTGCCGCCCGCTGCGGATATCCCGGTGCCCGCTCCTCATGCCAAGCCCAGATCCGATT
>DASQID010000796.1:0-14901 GCA_035631775.1 Acidobacteriota bacterium | reverse complement strand
CTGTATTCCTGCGGTTCGAGCTCCCCAAGATCGATAATTCCCTGTTCAGGGTGTTCCGGCACAGATTGCCCGTGCCTCAAACCCGAGAGCAGTGCCTGGATCTCGGCCTTGCCGCCAGAGCCTTCCTTCAAGATGACAACGGGAGATACCATTTCGCACGTCGGTATGTAATTCACTATGAGGTAACAGTGTTCCAGCGCGACTCGAGGTCGGATTCGCAGCTTCACCACATCGCCGACACTCCATCCCCAAGGCGCTTGGAACAAGGTAAGAAGGCGTCGAGCGTTCTGGTCGGTCAACGTGCGTGCCAGCCTATCTGCAGCCGTTTCATAAGACGCCGCAACAACCGAGACCCCCGAATCTTCACTTACCACTTGGCCAAGAAAGTCCTTGGACAGGTGCCTGATGTCTTCTTGCCTGAGCAGGACGGTCTCGCGCGGTGCGAGCAAGGGAGCGGGGATCCAGGCAAGCAAATCGCTGTCACTGGAAAATGCCTTGTAGCGGGCTGCGGCAAAGACGCGGGGGACCGCCCGAGGGTTAAGGTAGATCCCGTCCTTGTCACCGAAAACCTTCCTCATACCCGGAATGGGCACGCGGCTGAGGCAGTAGCGAGCGTTCAGTAGAGCAGTTGCATTCGATGCGGGACCCCAGCCTGTGAAGCGAAACTCAAAATAATCGACCAGTGCGGTCGCGCCGTGACCCATGGTGGACTCGAGTCTCCACACGTCGCCGAAGTTCCTCGGAAAGACTCCCGAGGGGTCGTCCACCCGAAAGATCTCCTGCTTGCGCTTCTCTACCAGGAATTCCGCCGCGGGGGTGAGCTTCCAGAACTCCTGCGCAAATGTGTTTACCTCGTTGCCGGGAGGTTTTTTCGGCCTGATATCGCTGGATACATGCGAGCACAAATCCAGCACGACCAGGGCAATCAGAAAAAAGCTGAATTGTCGCACCTCAATTCGCCGCGTGTGGAGGAGAAACAATAGAATTCCTGTGACGCAGGTGTACACCGCGAAACCGCCCACTGCCTTGAAATAGGGGTGGTCCATCTGCAGTCGGCCTTGGATCCGAAGCGCGGCAACGAGCACGACAGAAACCACCACAAGCAGAGCCATGACCCAGCCCGTCCGACGGATAAAAATCCTGAAATCGCTCTCGGGCTCGGCCGAGTATGCCTCGCGCAGGTAATCAAAACCCCATCCGGCAAGCAAGGCAATGCAGGCCTGGAATATCACCAGGTAGTAAAACAGTTCACGCGCGAACCAAATGCCCGGAATAAAAGTGTTGATCCAGCCGTGCAGCGCCGAGAATCGCCCCCAGCTCATGAAGAGGTACAAAAATGCGGCAAGAGCAAAGAACCTGCAGTCGCTCTTGCGAACAAAGAGGACGCCGACAAGAGCGAGGAACAGTACACCCAATCCGGTGTAGAGATTGGCGCTGGTGCTCACATAAGGAAGCAGCAGGGATACGATGTCCTGCGGGCTGAGATTCGAGGCGTTCTGCAGAACGCCATAAGGCACGGCTTCACCCCATTTCAACGGAAGTGCACCCCCACCGATCCAACGATACACATGCCTCGCCCACTGCGCTGACGGTAGCCACTGGAGTGTGGTCAACAGGGCTCCTGTGAGAGCAACAAGACCAAGAGACGCCGCAGTAGAAAACCGGGAAGACCATGACGTCTTGTTCCAATCTCTCACTACAACGAAGCAGGCATAGATGAGGAGAAGAAGGCCGATGTGCAATGGGGGGATGTGATGTCCGGGCAGGAATGATAATGCCAGAAACAGTCCGCTGGCCACGCTGTTGCGAGCGCGCACCTTCCATCCGGTACTGTGCATGGCCCGGTGGAAGAACAGAAACGTCGGTGGCAGCCAGACAAAGCCGCTGAGGACATTGACGTACCCGGATATCTGGGTGGTAAATCCTCCATAGGCCCAGGCAACCCCGGCTACGGTCGCCCCGTAGCGCCTGAGCCCCAGTGAGCGGCCCAAGTAGTAAAAGAATATGCCTGCCAGCAGATAGTCGAGAATCATGAGGGCCTGCATGCCGTCGACATTCATTCCGCCGCCGCGGGTCGGAAGAAGCATGAAAAGCCAGTTCACCGGGTAATACATCCCGGGCTGAGGCTCGCCCATGTTCAACTTACCGGAGTAGACGTATGGATCCCAAAAAAGAAAGACCCCTTTCTTGAGCCAATACGCTGCCACATTAAACCAGGCAAAGTAGGACTCCGTCGTGTCATCGCCCACCACCAAGGTAAAGTCCCGGTGAAACAACACCTTCCAAAAGGCCAGCAGGGCGATGAGCGCAAACACCAACACCGGTGAGATCTTCTTCATCTCAAGCAGACCCTATTGTGTTGTCACGTTATAAAAATCTCATTCTTGTCACCAGGCCTCTTAAGAGGCGGAGTTACGTACGCGCAAAATGAATCTTCCATGACCTGACATTCGCGTCTTCTCGGCACGCACTGTCGTGAGTTATCCAGGCTGAGGCAATGTCACAGAACAACCTGCCCACCTTGGCGCGAGCGCCGGGCAGGCAAATCCGGGGCACCGCACGCAGGCGAGGTCAGTGTACATCGTCAAGGAGCGGTAGCGAAGCAGATGGTGCCGGCCACCGCGCCTCTTCAGGCCGCGCCTCGCCGGCGGGCGTGGGGACTTGCAACAGGCCTGCCATGATGTGACAGACCCTGGAGGCAAGTTAGGAACCTGAGCGATGCACTTGTCTCGACCACACCCTCGTTGAATCCGGTATTCAAGGTCCTTCCCGTCCTTGATAATCTTTTCAGCATCAGGGAAAGGAGGACTGCCGATGGCGCATGAAAGTGTTGCTGTGTTGGGATCGGGAACGGTGGGGGAGGCGTTAGCGAACGGATTTCTGAAGCACGGATACAAGGTCATGCGGGCATCCCGTGACCCAAACAAGGTTGCCGATTGGAAGTCCAGGAGTGGCGCCAATGCCTCCGTGGGGACTTTTCAAGAAGCGGCGGCATTCGGCGACGTGGTTGTACTTGCCGTGAAGGGCACCGCCGCCGAGTCCGCAATCAGCCTTTGCGGTCCCGGGAATCTCAGGGGCAAAACGGTAATCGATGCCACCAACCCGATCGCGGATGAGGCACCGGTGAACGGCGTTCTCAAGTTCTTCACGGACATCAATTTTTCGCTTATGGAACGTCTGCAGAAGCTGGCTCCCGAGGTGCACTTCGTCAAGGCGTTCTCGTGCGTGGGCAAGGCACTCATGGTGAATCCGAACCTGAGCGGCGGCAGGCCCACAATGTTCATATGTGGAAATCATGCGGGTGCGAAGGGTGCCGTGAAGGAAATACTCACCAGGTTTGGCTGGGAGACGGAGGACATGGGTGCCGCCGAGGCGGCCCGTGCCATTGAACCGCTTTGCATGCTCTGGTGCATCCCGGGCTTGACCCGAAACGATTGGGTCCACGCCTTCAAGCTGCTCAGGGGATGAGCGGGTCTGATGACCCCCCGCACATGAGCCCTGTCAATACCAACAAACTGCGTCCTGGGACTGTCAGACTCTGTGAGTCCAACAACTGAGCTGAGGGTTTACCCAATAGCAATCAACCGATTCAGGGCAACCGCGCGATCTCGTACAGCATGCGCGCTCCTCCCCCAGGATCGGCCGAGACGTCTACCGCAAACTCGAGGGCCTTGTCTTTAACGGATGTCTTCACTTGCGCCGTGCGGCGGCCGGAGGAGGAGAGCGCCCATACCTGGAATTTGGCGGCTCCGCTCAGACTGATTCGAACGGCGGCTTTGCCGGAGCGCACGAGGTGCGGCAACTTCCCCCACGCAAGCAGGGTCTGCCGTGCCTCTTCCGCGTACTTTATGTCGGTGTTTTGCAGATCGGTCAGATGCGTGAGCAACAGCCGCCTGCTCTTTTGAATCACGCGGTTATCCAGGGAACTGACCCACAAAGTTGCATCCGAGCCGGAAATGGTCGCGACAAATCCGCCATCGGCCGTCCTGATGGTCTGACCGGCAGGTGCATACCCCCCCGCTGTCCTCGGCGTGTCGAGAATCATAGTGTCTCGCGGGCCGTCCAGGGTGATTTCTCCCGTCTCGCTCTTGAATATCTTACTGCCCGGATCCGCGGACGCAGGGTCAAGGACGATGCCGCGTGCTTTCAGGAATTCGAGTAATTTCGTATCCTCCACCTGGTAAGGAGATATATCGGCCGCGACGCGGTTGCCGCCATAATTCGCGGGTGGAGTGCTCCAGCCGAGGGGCAGCACAGCGCTGAACGCCGCGGCAGCCGATGGATCGGTGAACACTTGCGTCCCCACTCGCGTCAGCCACGCCATCCAGTGCCAGCGCGGCGCCAGCGTTGGAATCCTCAACGGTGGGGAATGGAGATCGGCCGACGTCATCGCGATGACGACACGATGCGGCGCAGGCTTCATATCGCCTCGCAGAAAAAGGCAGAGCGAGGCGCGCTCCGAAGCCTGCCCGAGTGGATCGGACGCCATGTTGAAATAGTCCATGCGCGCCGGCTCGAGTTCGGCCTCGCGGCTGTGGCTGTATGCAAAGCGCCAGATCCCCGCCCAGTCCTGCAGGGATCCCATGGCCCCTGTCAGAATGCCGCCGACGCCGCGAAAGCGTCCCGGCGCTGAGTAGTTGTACTCCGTAATGGTAAACGGCTTGTCGAAGAGGCGTGTAAAACAGCGATCCCGCCCGCCGACAGCACCCTGGGCGACCGGACTTGTGTTGGGGCAGCGACTGGGCAGCTGCCAGCTTTTCTCCAGAAAGCGCGGATGATCCACGTAGAAGTGATCGTCGACATAATCGTACAGGCTGCGGGCGCTCTGGCTGGTCACGTGATTGGTCCAGCTGTTGGTATTGGTAATCAGCGCCTTGCAGCCGAGTTCATTGCGGACGAAGGCAATCATCCGATTGGTCATTTCGACATCCACAGCCGAGAAGAACTCGATGCAGTCCCGCGAGCGCAGACCGGCGCCGGAAAGCGACGTCGGAAGCTCAACCGTCCCGTCGGCCTGGTTTTCGTTCTCCTTCAGATCCTCGCCCCAGGCTGTGGCCAGGGCCGGTCTCCCGTCGTAGCGCTTTGCCAGCCATGAGTTCCACGCCTTCTTCCATTCCGGGATGGTGCGGATGTCAGGCAGGAAATTGCCGAAGTTGCCCTCATTGATCAGCGAGAGCCAGGCCAAGGCAGGATCGTCGCCGTACCGGAGATGCGTGTACGGATTCACATGGACCAGCAGCGCCCGGCTAAACTCCTTCCAATTCTGCCAGGCTCCTTCGTGAACCGGCACCAGTACCTTGAAATGGTCCATTCCAACCGGACCATCCCTATCGACTCCTATTTCACGGAAAGTGACAGGGCGCGATACGAACAGGTCGGTCGTGACGTAAAGTCCCCGCCTGGCAAGGGCGAAATAAAGGTAGTCGAGCTGGTCCAGCCTCTCAGGATTCAGCGTGGTGGTGTCTTCCTGTCCTTGTACGAGCAGGCCCTCGTAGTGATGAAAGCGGACCGAATTGTAGCCCAGGCGCATGAGACGCTCGGCCAACCGGTCTGCCTCCTCGTGCTTCATATACTGCGCCCCGAAACACAGGTTGATTCCATAAAAGCGCCGCGCGAGGCGGGGATTCTTTTCGAAAGCAAACTGGCCGTCGGAACGAGCAATCACACGGCCGTACTTCCCGGCAGGGGCATCGAGCCAGCCCAGTTTCGAAAAGTCGAGCGCGGAACCTGGAACGATGTCCAGCTCCAGGTTGAGCGGTATCCAGTCGGGGCCGGCTGCGAGCGTAATCGCGTTTCCGGCGGCGGCCTGATCACCCTCCGAGGCAAGCCGGGGAGCGGGAATCAGGATCAGGAATATAGACAGTAGTAAGGGAGTACATATGGTGGTGTGATCGTTTCTCATAGTGGCAGCCATTATATGGGGAATTCGGACGCTGCCAATCGTGATCTTGGACGTTAATCTTTTGAATGTATTCATGTGCGGGGGATCATCAGACCCCCCGGGCGCGGCCTCAGGCCGCGAGGCGCGCCGGTCTGATGACCGGTGCCCTCAGGAAATTTTTTTCAGGCAGATTGTGAAGTTACTCTCGCGCGAGCTCGAAGATCTGACGCATGGACGCAGACATCCGTTTCCCGTGGAAAACGAAAGGAACTTTGACGCCTGCTGTGCTAAATTACAGAAGTTGCAGGTGCTCTCGCAGGGACCAGGGACATCCGAATCGGCGCTGCTCATCCACACGTACTCGAGTGTCGTCTTAGTCATCGTCCGTAGGGCAGTGACAGGAGACCCCCATGAAAAAGAAAACACCCCCCGCCAAAGTGGCGAACGAATCGTCGAAAGGGGTGGCCCTTAAGAAAAGGGCGCCCACGCGAAAGACCGTGAGCCACCCCTTCCCTATAGTCGGGATTGGAGCTTCCGCGGGCGGGTTGGAGGCCTTCGAGCAGTTCTTCAAGCACATGCCTCCGGACAGTGCGATGGCGTTTATTCTTGTCCCTCATCTGGATCCCGGCCATGCCAGCATGATGCCCGATCTCCTTAGGAGATACACCCAGATGAAGGTGGTCGAAGTCGCGAATGGCACAAAGATCGCTCCAAATCAGGTCTATATAGTCCCGCCGAACCGGGACATGGCCGTCTGTGAGGGCACCCTCCAGCTGACGCAACCGGAAAAGACTCGCGGTCTAAGGATGCCGATTGACTCCTTTCTCCGCTCCCTTGCGGAGGACCAGGGCGAGAATGCGATCTGTATCATCCTGTCCGGCTCCGGGACAGACGGCTCCATGGGGCTCAGGGCTGTCCACGGCGCTGGAGGGATGTCGATGGTGCAATCGACGGATACGGCCAGATACGAAGGCATGCCCCGCAGCGCTCTGGACACCGGACTGGCTGACTTCGTTTTGCCGGTTGAAAAGATGCCCGAACAGCTGCTGGCCTACGTAAAGAAGATATCATCCAAAAAAGCGCGGCAGATTTCCGTCGTGGAGAAAGCCCCTACGGCACTGCAGAAGGTTCTATTGTCGCTGCGGACGCAGACCGGCCACGACTTTTCCCACTACAAGAAGACCACGATCTATCGCCGGATCGAAAAGAGGATGGATGTTCATAACATCGAAGACATCACTCATTACGTCCGTTACCTACATGATCGTCCGGACGAGGTGCAGACTCTTTTAAAGGAGCTGCTCATCGGGGTTACGAGCTTTTTCAGGGATCCGGAGGCCTTCGAGGTACTGAAGACCAAACTGCTCCCCATGCTGGTGGATGGCAAGCCCGAAGACTATCAGTTGCGCATTTGGGTGCCGGCATGCGCCACGGGGGAAGAAGCCTACTCCATCGCCATGGTCGTGCGCGAGTTCCTGGAGCGTGAGAAGCGCAACCCGAAGTTCCAGATCTTCGGCACCGATATCGACGAAGAGGCCATTCGCAAGGCGCGTACGGGAATCTATCCGGACAACGTCGCGATTGATGTTTCCCCGGACCAGTTGAAGCGATTTTTCGTAAAGGACGAATTTGGCCTCAGGATCAAGAAAGACATCAGAGAGAACGTCGTTTTTGCCCTTCAAAATGTGATAAAGGACGCGCCCTTCACCAAGCTCGACCTTCTGTCTTGCCGCAACCTCCTCATCTATCTCGAGCCCGAACTGCAGGACAGGCTCCTTCCCCTTTTCAGCTATTCCTTGAGGCCCGGCGGGATCCTGTTCCTGGGTAGTTCGGAGTCCATCGGCAGATTCTCCGACCTATTCATCACCCTCGACAAGAAGTGGAAATTCTTCCAGACCCCGGCCTCACCGACTGGACAGACAGGCGCGTTTACCGCCATGCCATGGTACGTCGAGCACGGGCCACGGGAGGTCGCCGACGAAACCGAACGGAGAAAAAAGCCTACCGTCGCGGAGATATCCCAGCATTCGCTTCTCGACGTGTTCGTCCCGCCTTTGGTGGTGGTGAATGAAAAGGGAGATATTGCTTATGTACATGGCCAGACCGGCAAGTATCTGGAACCGGCTCCAGGCGCGGCGTCTATGAATGTCCTGGAGATGGCTCGGACCGGCCTGCGTTTCGAGTTGCGCTCCGGTCTTCACATGGCAGTCAACAAGAAAAAGGAGGCCAAATACCCCCGGCTGAATGTGAAAACCAACGGCGAAATTCAGCCCGTCAACCTGACGGTCAAACCCCTCGTGGGAGCGGAGATAGACGGGCTTTACCTCGTCACCTTCGAAGACGCCGCTGCTCCGGTGAAGCCGAAGGAGATCGAAATCACGCACAAGCCCCACAGTAAGTACCAGGACCGCATCCGTCAACTGGAACAAGACCTCGCATATACCAAAGAGACCCTCCAGGCCACCATCGAGGAACTGCAGGCCACAAATGAAGAGTTGCGCTCCACAAACGAGGAGCATCAATCCACAAACGAGGAGCTGCAGAGCACGAACGAAGAGCTGGAAACTTCCAAAGAGGAATTACAGTCTGTAAATGAGGAACTGGTGACCGTCAATTCGGAGCTTCAGGCCAAACTCGATCAGCTCTCGCGGACAGAGGGCGATATGAAGGCACTGCTGGAGAGCATCAACATCGGCACCATATTTCTGGATCCGGAACTCCAGATCAAACGATTCACCGGTCAGGCGGCCCACATATTCCACCTCATTTCCACCGACGTGGGACGCCCCATCAGCGACATCCGCTCGAAGTTGGAGTACGACAGTCTGGCCAAGGACTCCGAGAGGGTGTTGGAGACACTGCAACCCTCGGAATTGGAGCTTCATACCAAAGACAACCACTGGTATCTGATGCGGATTCAGCCTTCGCGAACCCCGGAAAACGTCATCGATGGCGTCGCGGTAACCTTCACCGACATCGATAAGATGAAGCGCGCGGAACAGGGAATCTTGTCATCCAAAAAGGAGTTGTTCGAGACCCTCGAAAGCATCAAGGACGGATTTTTTGCACTTGATAAGGAATGGCGGTTCACCTATGTGAACCAGGAGGCAGAGACATTTCTAGGGAAAAACAGAACCGAAATTCTCGGCCGGAGCATATGGCAATGCTTCGACAACTCGGTCAGCAGCAGGGTCTACCAGGAGTTTCAAAGGGCCGTGAAAGAGAAAAGTACGGCGTCATTCGAGGTTCGCTCGCGCGCCGATGAGTCCTGTCTCGATGTGCGGGCGTACCCAGCCAAAGTAGGCCTCTGCGTCTATTTTCGCAGGACAGAGTGCAGAGAGCCGAAACCGGAGCACTACTTCTTCTAATTGCGAATTGCGAATTTAGGATTGCCTTCTTAAATTTGCCATTCGCAATCTGCAACTTGCATTTCTTGGGGTGAGCATTGAAACAGATTCGCCGCGAATCCGACCCTAAGCGCGGCCTCCGCACCGCGGCCGAGCGGGCACTTCGTCGTAAGCGAATCTCGCAGACGGCCGTGCGGGATATGCCGCACCTCATTCACGAGCTTCAGGTCCACCAGATCGAGCTCGAGATGCAAAACGACGAGCTGCGCAAGGCTCAAGCGGCAGTCGAAGAGTCCCGCTCGCGCTACGCCAGGCTCTACGACTTCGCACCCGTCGGATATATCACGCTCGACCCGCACGGGCTGATTGTGGAGGCAAATCTCACCGCCGCCAGTCTACTCATGGTCGAAAGAAAACATCTGCTGAAGAGGCATTTTTACTCCTTCGTGGCTCCCGAAGATCGGGAGCATTTTCTGGAACACCGGCGTCTGGCTGGGCAGAGTCCTGAGAAGCAATCCTGTGAGCTCAGATTGGTGCGGAAGGATTCAACCAGATTCCATGCGCTCATGGAGTCCGTTTCGGTGCTTTCTCCCCTCACAAACAAGATCGAGCTGCAATCGTCGATCAGCGACATCACCGAGCTCAGGAAAGCAGGGGAAGCCCTGCGCGAATCTGAGAGGGGGTTGAAGCGCCTCTCGTCACAGCTCATGAACGTCCAGGAATCGGAGCGGAAGCGGATCGCCTGGGAGATCCATGACGGCATCGGACAGTCCCTCGGCGCGGTGAAGTACACGCTCGAGAGCGTCATTCGAAGCATGCGCGGGAAAAGCGTTCCAGACTGGATCGACCCACTTCAAACCATTCTTCCAATGCTGCAGACCATTTTTGACGAGGTGAGGAGGATTCAGGCGGATCTGCGTCCTCCGCTTTTGGACGATATCGGCCTTGAAGCCGCTGTCTCGTGGTCCTGCCGCCAGCTGCAGGAGACATATCGCGATATCCACGTCGAAACCAGACTCTTCGGTGAGCTGAGCATCCCCGAGCATTTGAAAACGGTGATATTCCGTGTTGTTCAGGAGGGACTCACCAACATCGCCAAACACAGCCGGGCGCACAATGCATCTGTTACGCTCCGCAGGAAAAGGGATCTCATTGAGCTGACCATCAAGGACGACGGTGAGGGATTCAAATTAGAAGATCTATCCGGCATGGAGGAGACCAGGCGCGGAATTGGCATTTCCAGCATGAAGGAGCGCACCGAGCTAGTCGGTGGAGAGTTTGAGATTGAATCTTCGGCCGGCAAAGGGACGACCCTCAAGGCCTCCTGGCCGATTTCATTGCCACCCCCCCCTCCCGCCGACGCCCCTTGAAGACGTCGCCGGAACGGCAAAGCCCTGTCGTGTCTCACCGCCAGAGGCGGTGGTTTACCTTAATCGAATTAGGGGTATCACCCCATTTATTGAGAAGAGCGCGCTTCTGTGCTGTAATGCCCCCGCAATCGACTCAATAAAGGGGACACGATGCGTCGCGAGACTCTGTTACAGGAACTTTACGCCGAGTTTCTGGGGACATTCATACTGATCATGTTCGGCGCCGGAGTGGTGGCGCAATTCGTTTTGAGCGGAGGGAAAAACGGCAGCTATCTAGCCATCAACATCGCATGGGGACTGGGTGTCGCCATGGGAGTCTACGTGGCGGGTGGCGTGACGGGTGCCCACTTGAATCCGGCCGTTACGCTCGCGATGGCCGTGCGCCGCGGCTTTGCGTGGAACAAAGTCATTCCATATTCCCTGGCGCAAACTGCAGGGGCATTCGCCGCTTCCGCCCTGGTATTCTTCACCTACCGGGAAGCCTTCGCCGCGTTCGATGGCGGAGTCAGGATGGTGACTGGAGCCAAGGCAACCGCCGGCATATTCGCGACTTATCCACAGCCCTTCCTGTCGAACACGGGCGGCCTGGTAGATCAAATCGTCGGCACAACCCTCCTGGTGCTGATTATCTGCGCGATCTCGGATGCACGCAACCTCGCGCCGTCAGGCAACGTGGCACCCTTGATGATCGGACTTCTGGTCGTCGTGATCGGCATGTGCTACGGCTTCAATGCGGGATACGCAATCAACCCGGCGCGCGATCTTGGGCCGCGCCTCTTCACTTTTATCGCGGGATGGGGAGCAGAAGTCTTTCAGGCAGGCAACCATTGGTTCTGGGTGCCCATAATCGGTCCTCTGGCCGGAGGAGTCGCAGGCGCAATCGCCTACGATGTGCTCATCGGCAACTTCCTCGCATCAAAAAAATAGGCCGGGCGCAAAGATTTACGATTGACGATTGAACGTCCGGAGGTCTTTCAATCGTCAATCGTCAATCGTAAATCCATGGGATGGCACTCAGCCCTGATATTGCATTTCCCTGGTGGTGTTCTCCAGTCGAGCTGTGATTGCCCGTTCCAGAAGCACGTTCACTCCTATAACTGACGCTAGGACGCCGGCAAATACCCACTTATCCGTGTAAACCACCTTGAACAGCCGCAGGCCTGATAACCGGAACGCAGGACTAATTTCCAAGAAGCTTGGTAGCCAGTCGTACGTACAGGTCGATCCCTTCGATGAGTTGCTTCTTGGAGATGCGCTCGTGGTCGGTGTGGGCGTCCAGAATAGAACCCGGCCCCAAAAGATAGGGTTGCCCCCAACGATTCAGGAAGGAAACGTCACTGCTGAATGCCACCACGGTTGTTTCAAAACCTGCCACAACATTCGTCACCAGTATCGGCACCTCGAAGATATAGCGGATCTCCGCCTTCCCGGCCAGCGTCGCTTCGAGTCGCGCCTTAATCCTCTCGAGCGGTTCCACATAGCGAAACATAATTTCCGCGCGAGCGCGATCCGGGATGATGTTCGCTTTGACTCCGCCTTCCAGAATGCCGATGTTGCAGGTCGTCTGACCCAACACAGGGTGCGGATCGAACTTCATGCGACGAATTTCCTCGAGCAGGTCAAGCAGCTTGAGGATCGCCGATTCTCCCATTTCGGGGTAGGCGGAATGAGCAGCCTTGCCGCGGGCAAGGATCTCCGCACGCAGGGATCCTTTTGACCCCACCGCCAGCCTGTTCTCAGTGGGCTCTCCATCGATGAGAAATCGGCTTCCCGGCGGTCGATCATTCGCAAACAGCGCACCGGCACTGTTACGTTCCTCCCCTACAACGAAAAGCAAGCCGAGCCGTTCCTCTCCCTTGCCCCTGAGCCGTTCAGCCGCTTCCACCTGTGCGGCGAGGATGCCCTTGGCATCACAGGCGCCGCGGCCATAGAGATATTCGTCGTCCTCGCGAAACGGCAGGTAGGGCGGAACCGTGTCGAGATGCGTCGAGAAAACCAGTTCGGGTTGTCCGGCCAGTGCAAGCACGTTGAATCTGCCCGGCGTCGCTTCCTGGAGTGTCACCCGGTAATTCAGCTTCGCCAGGTAATCCCGCAGGAAGAAGGCGAGGTTTTTCTCGTTTTCGGTGATGGAATTGATTTCGATCAGCCGGCGTGTCAATTCGAACGGGTGCATTCTGCTTCTCCCTTGATCCGAGTCATCAGGGCGGGTTCGCTTCTTCAAAGCCTTGGCCCGAGCAGGATATCGAAAATGTCCGGACGCGGCAAATCCAATTGGTAACCCACGGTTCATGGGGGCGTTGATTGGCTCTTGTTGCAGGAGGTTAATCGGCACTTGACGCGACAGACACCCGCTGCATATCATTCCCGGGGTCGGAACTAATTTCTTATCTGCACTTATGAAGCCGTCGTCCCTTCGGGAAGTTGCCTTGCGGCTTCAACTCCTCGGAGGAGGCTGTGGTGAGAAAAGCACGGATTCTGACCGCAATAGTAGGATGTCTGCTGGCTTTCACCTGCTCTTGCGGCACAAAGGAAGAATCTGCCCCGTCTACTCCCGCGGCTGCGCAGGCGGGCAGCGGTACCGCGTTCAATCCATCGATGGGCACTGCCGTCATATCCGGTAAGGCGACCTTCGAAGGGACACCGCCGGCAATGCGCGAGATAAAAATGGACGCCGATCCCGTGTGCGTCAGCATGCACGCACAACCCATTCGTTCCGAGGAAATCGTGGTAAGCGATGGAAACCTGGCGAATGTCTTTGTCTATGTCAAAGAGGGGCTCGAGAAATACACATTCACGCCGCCCTCCGCTCCGGCAGAACTCAACCAGGAGGGCTGCAGCTACAAGCCTCACGTTGGCGGAATCATGGTTGGACAGGTTCTCAAGATCATCAACAGCGATCCCACAACCCACAACGTCCATTGCACGGCGGAAAATAATCCGCAGTTCAACCTGGGTCAGGCACTTAAGGGAATGGAAGCTACCCGAAAGTTTTCTCACCCTGAAGTGATGGTTCATTTCAAGTGCGACGTTCACAAGTGGATGTCGGCATACCTCGGAGTCTTGCCCCATCCTTATTTTTCCGTTACCGGCAAGGACGGCACGTTTTCTCTAAAGAACCTGCCGCCCGGAGACTATGTGATTGAGGCCTGGCAGGAAAAGCTCGGCGCCCAAACTCAAAAAGTGACAGTCGGCGACAAGGAAACCAAAGAGATCAACTTCAGCTTCAGAGCACCCTCCTAGAAGGCTTTGAATGATCACCATAACAAACGGGCGCGCTGCCTCCCCGTCATCTCGGGAGCGCGTTCTGGATCAAGATCCGATGGAGGTCAATATCTGGCTGCATCGATTCGCCGTTATTGTCGCGGCGAGTACACTTCTGCTCATTTTCGTCGGAGGACTCGTCACCTCGACAGAGTCCGGACTCGCAGTCCCCGACTGGCCTCTATCCTATGGCCAGTTTTTCCCGAGAATGGTGGGAGGAATTCTCTATGAGCACGGCCACCGCATGGTTGCTGCGCTCGTGGGTCTACTCATCATGATCGAAGCCGCCTGGCTCTTCAGGCGCGAGCCGCGAAAGTGGGTCCGCTGGCTGGGGGCACTGGCCGTGTTCGCGGTTATCTGCCAAGGGATATTGGGAGGTATCACGGTGCTCCTCCTCCTGCCCCCTGTGGTCTCCGTCGGTCATGCAGGCCTTGCCGAAATCGTCCTTTGTCTAACGGTCACAATCGCGCTCGTCACTTCGCGCGGCTGGCAGGAGTCCGATAAGCGCACGATGGACACCGGATCGCCGTCACTGCGTATGCTGACAACTGTGACCACGGCTGTTGTTTACTGCCAGATACTGCTCGGCGCGCTCATGCGTCATACTGGCAGCGGCCTTGCAATTCCTGACTTCCCCCTCAGCTTCGGACATGTCATTCCTCCGCATTTCACCAGACAGATTCTCGTTCACTATTCCCATAGGGTCGGTGCCGTGATTGTCGCGTTTCTCATCCTCTGGGTGACGGCCAGGATCTTAAGAAACCACGCAGAGGAAAAAGCACTCCGTCTTACGGCTTTCGTGCTGCTCTCTGCCCTCATAGTCCAACTCTTTCTCGGCGCCGAGACCATTTGGTCGGGCAAGGGCGTGATTTCCACAACGCTGCATGTTGCGGGAGGAGCTTTCACGCTGGCGACGAGCCTTTTCCTGGCACTCACTGTCCGGCGGATTCTGGTTCTACAACCTGCGTCGCAACGCGTCCCCGTACCGGACGCCGGCGCTGTCATGGAGTAGAGGGGTGAAAGCCGAGGTTGGAACAGCTTC
>DASQID010000795.1:0-8334 GCA_035631775.1 Acidobacteriota bacterium | reverse complement strand
ACGCCGGCGGTGGCTTTCTCGCCGCCGGCACCGACGACGACCACGGTGCCACCGCGCTTCTCTTTTATCTGAAGAGCCTCTTCAACCGCAAACTCGTCATACGGATTCACCACAAAAGTGACATCCGCAAGGTCGACTCCTTTGCCGTCGGGTGTGATCTTCACCTTGATTGCTGTGTCCGGCACGTACTTAACGCAAACGACGATTTTCATATGTGTCCTCGAGTCTTCAAGTCTTCGAGGTGGGTTTACAGTCGCCACCTCCCGGGGTTAAAGACTCACAAGAAGGATCGAAGAATTTGACTCAGGGGCAATCATCCCTCAAAGCGTTTCAGGACAAGGCAGGCGTTGGTTCCACCGAAGCCGAAACTGTTCGAGAGAACATAACGGACGTTCGCCTTGCGAGCCACATTAGGCACGTAATCGAGGTCGCAATCCGGATCCGGGTTTTCCTGGTTGATTGTCGCGTGAACAATCTGATCTCGCAGTGTTAGAGCCGAGACCGCAGCCTCGATCGCACCGGCAGCGCCCAGCGAGTGGCCGATCATCGACTTTGTCGAGCTGATTGCCAGCTTATGTGCGTGATCGCCGAAAACGGCGTGGATGGCGGCAGTCTCAGCACGATCATTGGATGGTGTGGAGGTGCCGTGTGCATTGATGTAGTCCACGTCCTCAGGGCGTATGCCGGCATCCTTCATTGTCATGCGCATCGCCCTGGCGGGCCCGTCGCCATCGGGGGAAGGCGCGGTAATATGATATGCATCTCCGGACATGCCGTATCCGATGATCTCGGCATAGATGTGGGCTCCCCTGGCAAGTGCCACATCGAGCGCTTCGAGAATCAACACGCTAGCTCCCTCGCCCAGCACAAAACCGTCCCGAGCCTGATCGAAAGGGCGGCTGGCCTTGGCAGGCTCGTCGTTTCGGGTCGAAAGAGCTTTGAGAGCGTCGAATCCGCCAATCGCCAGCGGCGTGATGGCAGCCTCGCTTCCCCCGGTTATCATCACATCCGCGTCGTTCCGCTCGATGATCCGAAATGAATCGCCGATCGCGTGGCTGCCCGAGGAACAGGCTGTGCAAGGGGCTGAGTTGGGTCCGCGCGCGCCAAAGCGGATGGAAACCTGGCCGGAAGCCAAGTTGATGATGGTGGAGGGAATGAAGAAGGGGGACAGCCTTCGGGGACCTTGCTTGAGCAGGGTCTCGTGCTCCCGCTCGATGGCCCCGAATCCGCCGATGCCGGAACCGATGATGACCCCGGCTCGCTCGCTCGCCGCACGCGAAAACTCCCCGAGATCCGCATCCTTCATGGCAAACTCTGCCGCGGCAAGGGCGAAGAGGATAAACGTATCCATCTTTTTTATGTCCTTCCGCTCCACGTATTGAGAGGGATCGAAGTTCTTTACTTCGGCGGCAATTTTGGTTGGGAATTGAGCGGGATCGAAACGAGTAATAGGTCCGACACCCGACTCCCCTCTGAGGAGAGCCTGCCAGCTTCCCTGCGTGCCGATGTCCAAGGGAGTAACCAGACCCACGCCCGTGATGACGACGCGCCGCTTCACCATGCGTCTCTTTCGCTAATTGACGTGAGACTCAATGTACTCGATGGCATTCTGCACTGTCTTGATCTTCTCGGCGTCCTCGTCGGGAATCTCGATCCCGAAGGCTTCCTCAAATGCCATTACGAGCTCGATCGTGTCGAGGGAATCCGCTCCAAGATCATCCACAAACGAAGCGCTGCCCTTCACCTCACCCTCGTTCACCCCCAGCTGGTCAACAATGATCGATTTGACCTTTTCTTCAACAGAAGCCGCCATGCCAGTTCCTCCTGTAGCATCTTAATAGTTCGGCCAGCCCGCATGCAGCCGCAGAAAGGCTCACATTGTAGCACCCGTCAAAGCAGAAGCAAGGGCTTCTATGCCGCGAATGCCGTCCACGCTGTAGGTCTGTGCCCCGGGAGCAATTTTCTTCACGAGGCCTGTTAATACCCTGCCCGGTCCAATCTCCACGAAGGTGGTCACTTCCAGCCGCAGCAGTCGTTCTATGCTCTCTACCCACCTGACGGGAGCACAGACCTGTCGGATAAGCGCGTCCCGTGCCGAATCCCCTCGAAGGAGTTCGGAGGCGTCAACATTACTGATGAGCGGCACGCTGAGGTCGCGAAGGCTGAGCGCGTGAAGATCCACAGCCAAACGGTCGCGTGCCGGAGCCATGAGAGCGCAGTGAAAGGGCGCGCTGACCGCAAGGGGCAGGCAGCGTCTGGCCCCCATCTCCATGGCTTGTTCGCAGGCCTTCCGTACCGCCGGCGCTTCACCGGCGATGACAACCTGGTCCGGCGAGTTATAGTTCGCCGGCGAGACCACCCCCCAGCCCGAGGCTTCCCGGCACGCCTCCTCCACGCGGCCCGCGTCCAGACCGATGACTGCGGCCATCGCGCCTTTGTCGACCGGCACGGCTTCCTGCATGTATTGACCGCGCTTCCGGACAGTCCGCACAGCATCAGCCAGAGTCAGGGCGCCCGCGCATACAAGGGCGGAATACTCGCCCAGGCTGTGGCCGGCCACATAGTGGGGCCGGAGGCGCCGCTCTTCGAGAACCCGCAGGATTGCAATGCTCACGGCAAGAATCGCCGGTTGCGTGTTGTGGGTAAGCTTGAGAACTTCCTCGGGCCCCTTGAAGCAAAGTTCGCTGAGTGCAGAGTCCAGAGCCTGGTCCGCTTCGTGAAAAGCGTCGCGGGCTATGACGAAGGCGTCACTAATCTCCTTCCCCATGCCCGGATACTGCGATCCCTGACCCGGAAAGATGAATGCAGTCTTGCCCATCACCCGCTAGACCGAAACAACTCCTTTTGCGCTGCCTCCCAACAGACTCAGTTCGGACTCGAGCTTCGCGTTTACCTGATTCTCAGCAAACTCTTTGGCGACTCGAATGGCGTTCTTGATCGCATTGCTGCTGGATCTGCCGTGACAGATGATGGTGACACCCCGAAGCCCGAGCAGTGGAGCCCCTCCGTACTCGGAGTAATCCAGACGCTTCTTCAGACGCTTGAACGACTGCTGACTCAGAAGAGCGCCGACTTTCGCCTTGAGGTTACTCGACAGCTCATCCTTGAGCAGCTTCAGCACAGCCTCGATAAGACCCTCGCTGGTCTTCAGCGCCACATTGCCCGTAAAGCCGTCGCAGACAATGACGTCGGCCCTCCCGTTGTAAACGTCCCTCCCCTCCACATTCCCGATGAAGTTCAGCCTGCTTTCTTTCAGGCTCCTGTGCACCTCTTTGGTAAGGGTGGTGCCCTTCGATTCCTCTGTGCCCACCGACATGAGACCGACGCGCGGGCAAGGCACCCCGATGATGATCTTGCAGAACAGATGCCCCATCACCGCGAACTGGACCAACTGGTGTGGCTTGCAGGACACGTTGGCACCGACATCCAAAAGCACGGCATGCCCAGCCAGAGTGGGGAGAATAGCCGCAAGTGCCGGGCGATCCACTCCGGGAGCAACCCCGAAGACTGTTTTGGAGATTGCCATCACTGCGCCGGTATTGCCTGCGCTTACCAGCCCGCTTGCCACCCCCGCGCGCACCAGATCCGCGGCTACCCGGACGGACGAATCCCGTTTCCGCCTCAATGCAACGGTGGGCTGCTCATCCATCTCGACAACTTGGGTGGCATTGCAGATCTCGATGGGAAGTCTGTCGCCGCCCGCCTTTTTCACAAGGGGCGCCAGAATCGCCTCCTTGCCGACTAGCAGCACATGAACATTGTAGGCTCTGGCGGCCTCCACGACCCCTTCGACTTCGCTGTTGGGCGAGTTGTCGCTTCCCATCCCATCGACGGCAATCTTGATCATGTAGGCAGTGATCTTATAGTGTATAAACGGTTTGTGGCCGGATCAGCTAGATCTCTTCCTCTCCCGTCATCACCTGCCGGCCTCTGTAATAACCGCACTTCGGGCAGGCCTGATGGGGCGGCTTTGGCTCCAGGCACTGCGGACAAATGCCCGGAGTTACCGGGTGAAGAAAGTCGTGTGCGCGCCTCTTGCCTCGACGCGCCTTGGAGTGTCTCCTTTTCGGATTCGGCATGATGTTTATCCCTCCGTAGTTGCAACAAGTGGGGCAATCTGTCAGATCTTCCCCTGGTGCACTATGCTTTCTCGTCCATTTTCTTTCGAAACTCCAACAGAACGGACAATCGCGCGTCCGCCTCATCCTTTTTGCATGGGCATTCGCCCTCGTTCAGGTCCGCCCCGCAGCGGTAGCAAAGTCCTTTGCAGTCATCACGACAAACGAACTTCATCGGCATGCCCAGCTCGATCTGTTCGAGCACCATCAAATCGACGTCAAACCGGACACCGTCGTAGTAAGCAACCTCCATGTCCTCGTACCTGAGCTCAATTTCGTCGTTCCTATTCTTCTTCCAGTCCGGTTGCGGCAGATAGAACAAGTCGAAGTTGGTCGAAAAGGGACGAGAGAACTCCTTCACGCACCTGGAGCACTTGAATCGAATGGCTGTCTGGACACTCCCTCCGATACGGAGATCACGGTCCTTGTGAGTGAGAAGGAAGTCGGTGCGAACCGGCTCATTCAGGGCCGCATCTTCATGCAAGAATTGAACTTCCCCCACCCGGTAGGTGTGGCACACGTGAAGGGGCTCTTGCTTGAGATCATCGATTTCAATGAACACGGATCTCACTCCTGGTGCGGGCGAAGGTGAAAATTATACTAGCCCAAACCCCTTTGTCAAGGATGAAGCCCCGAAATTGCAATAACTTACGGCATTCTGAACGGCGGATCAGATTGCAGAATGGCGTCAAAGAACCGCACGCGCGCTCAGGGACGCGCCGCGGCAGGTTTGGTCGTATCGGTCCCAGTCGCAGGGCTCGACTGGAGCTTGGTCAGTTCACGCAGTACCTGGGACTGGAGCATGCTGGTCGGATTCTGCTCTTGAGCAGAGCGCAGCACCTTTAGGGCCTCGGCTTGCTTCCCTTGGGATGCCAGAGCCCTCGCAAGGCCGATGCTCAAATCATCCTTGGGCAGGTCGCACTGGGGGTCTCGAATCACAGCTTCCAAGATTTCTTGAGCGCCCTTATAGTTCCCCGCTTCAAGATAATGTTCCGCGAGAACTTTCTTGGCGAGGTACCCGACGGTTCGATCCTTTGAATTGTTGCTCACCGTCTCCAGGGATCGCAGCCCCTCCTTGACTTGGCCCTGCCGCAGCTGAATCAACCCCAGATAGTACCGGGCGGCTACCGCAATCTTCGAATACCCATATCTGGATATAACCGACTGAAATTCCTTGGACGCTGCCTGGTACTTGGCCGCATCATTCTTGAATGCCGGAAAAGGGCCCTTGCCATACGGATCATCGGGGGCATTGGCATCAATGGTCCCGTGATAAAATTCGATTCCTCTAGCCAACTGCTGCTGTGCCTGTGCTTCCCTGCTGTCCAGAAATTGCAGTAGGAAATAAATGCTGACCGCAACTAGGATTACCCCTGCGAGTACAATGCCGATTGTCTTCCCTTGCTCACGAACCAGATCGACTATCTGAATAATCGCCTGATGGACTGGATCCTCGGCGAGTATTTCCTTTCGTGTAAGCTTAGTAGTGCCCACGGTTGGTTATCCTCTCTTGCCGTTCGGCGGGTATAAGCAATCAAAAATAGCATACTGATGTTGGCCGCGCAATCGTCTTCATAACGCGCATAACGCGCGGCATCAGCGCCTCCGCGCCCTCGCGGTGGCTCCATAAAAACCTCAGGGAAAGGCGGCGGCGCGCCTTTCTCAGTGATCTACAAGTCGTGGTGGTGTAAATTGCGACGGATGATCGATCTCACCGTGCAAAAGGACAGACTCGAGCATGCCGTGCGGCGCGTGCAGGATAGGAAAATCATCATCCCGACACTGGCGCAAATGAGGAATCCCGGACTGATTCCCGATCCTGTCAAAGAGGCACTCACGAAAACAGGCTTGTGGGATCTGTCGCCGCACAACCTCTTCCGCATAACCTGGAAGAACGAGCGCGCGACTCGCGGCGGGGGATTCGGCAATGTCAATTTCATCGAGTTCCCGCGCAGCCTCACTGGGGTGGAAGCCCGCATTGTGGCCTTGATCGGGAAATGGTTTCCCACCGGCGCTCACAAGGTAGGCGCTGCCTTCGGTTGCCTCGTGCCCCGGCTCGTGACGGGGCAATTCGACCCGTCGACGCAGAAAGCAGTTTGGCCCTCGACGGGCAACTTCTGCCGGGGAGGAGCGTATGACTCAGGCCTGCTGGGGTGTCGATCAGTGGCGATCCTTCCCTCGGGCATGAGCCGCGAACGCTTCGAATGGCTCTCCAGTATTGCGGGGGAGGTAATCAGGACGCCGGGCAGCGAATCCAACGTAAAGGAGATATTCGACAAATGCTGGGAGCTCCGTAAATCCGGCGAGGACCTGATGATCTTCAACCAGTTTGAGGAGGCAGGAAACTACCTCTGGCACTATGCAATCACCGGAAGTGCGATGGAGGAGGTCCTGATGCACGAGCTGGGCTCAAGGGATGCCTATCGCGGCGTCGTGCTGACTACCGGTTCCGCAGGCACGATTGCGTGCGGGGACTATCTCAAGCGGCGCTTTCCTGCCAGCAAGATTGCAGCGGCCGAGGCCCTTCAGTGCCCCACCTTGCTCGAGAATGGCTTCGGAGCCCACAGAATCGAGGGCATCGGAGACAAACACGTTCCGTGGATTCACAACGTCAAAAACACCGACCTTGTGATGGGAATAGATGACGCCGCGGTAGTCAGACTCGCGCGTCTCTTCAACGAGCCAGTCGGCCGCAGCTACTTGTCACGAATCGGCGTGCCCGTACACCTGGTAACCCAATTGGACTTGCTCGGCTTTTCCGGAATCGCCAACCTCATCGCGTCGATCAAGTTTGCAAAATATTACGAATTGGGAAATCACGACCTTGTGTTGACGGTTCTGACCGACTCGATGGAACTGTACCGAAGCCGCCTCGAGGAGATGCAGGAAAAGGGAGGCGAATACAGCGAGACCGATGCAACTTCGGACTTCTCCCGCTACCTGCTGGGTATATCGACCGATCACCTTCAGGAACTGACCTATGCCGGCCGCCGTCGAGTCCACAATCTGAAATACTTCACCTGGATCGAGCAACAAGGACGGTCTGTGGAGGAGTTGCACTCGCAGTGGAACGACCCGGACTATTGGACAAACATTCAGAGACAGGAGGCAGAAATCGACTCCCTGATCGAGGAGTTCAACGCGCGCACAGCAGGATCGGATTCCTCCCGGCTCAAATAGACTACCGATCCCGCAGCAAAATTGCGGCAACCATGGAAACCAGACTGATGACGATCCCGCCCCAGAAGGCCGCACCGAAGCTGTCCACGCGGAACTGAATTCCCAAGCCCTGACCTAGTGTGCCGGTCAGCCAGAGCAGCAAGGCATTGATAACCAGCAGAAAGAACCCGAGACTCAAGAGTACCAACGGGCAAGTCAGGATGGTCAGCAAGCGCTTCAACAGCGCATTGATCAGGCCGAACAAAAGTGCCAGCAAGATAAATTGCAGCACGTCTCCTCGATAGTGGAGGCCAGGGACGACCCGGGTCGCAATCAGCAGGCCCAATCCCCCTGTCAGCCATCTGTAGGCAAATGACTTGTGCTCGAGCATGAGTAAACTCCCTTGCCTTACTGGCGGACGCAGATGACCTTTTGACAATTGACTTGGAGTCAGCGCTATGTTCCGTACACTCAACTCGCGGAACCAGCCTGCTTTTCGATCCTCCGGATTCTGATCTTGTAGTCGTGTATCTGCCTGCGTACCTGGTGAAGCTTTTTGTGGTCGTGGGCCGCGACCAGCTTGTCGCGCTCGGACTTCAATTCCTTGATTTTGTGCTTGAGTTCACCTTTGGTCAGAACAACGTCTTTGGCAAAATGCACATGAGGCTTCTGAATTCCGAGGATTGAGGCGAGTTCATCCATAAGTTGGGGCTTGTTCTTGCCGTGAACACCCTGAATTTGCGGGTGCTTCAGCGCTTCCTCGCGGAGCTTCACAACTGTCAGTTTCTCGAGATCTTTCCAATCCATATCCGATCCTCCGATCAGGCAATCGACAACCACATGTGCCGGCGATTGTAGATCTGACCTCTGCCGGCATGCAAGCACAGCCGGGGCGCGCTCACCTGTTTCTCCCTGACGCGTGTATGTCTTAGGGCACGCGCAAAGATTAGCTACCACCCGCAGAGCGGGTGGCTTGACGAAGCCCCCCGGAGGGGGGGCAAGCCAGTAGCCCCGGGCAAGCGAATCGCAGCCCGGGGTTTGTCGTCGCAGTCGACAT
>DASQID010000794.1:0-2964 GCA_035631775.1 Acidobacteriota bacterium | reverse complement strand
GGCCGGTCGATACTGATCTCGTCTACCTCCAGGCGCGGGAAGAGCTCCATGGCTGCGCTCAACTGGTCCGTGCTGATATAGATCTGCTGCGGCTGCAGAACAGGCTTGTGCGCCTCAAACCGGTCCATGTAGCGTTCGTAGAGTTCCTCGTGCTGCCTGCCCAGGTTTGCCTCGAGTACCTCGCGGTCGGAGACGATCAGGCGATAGCCGCGGATGTAGTCGAAAAACGTGTTCTCGAGTGGTTCCGTGGCCGGCATCAGGAACTCAAATGCCGGAAAAGGTTCGCCCTGGTGCGCCCGGGCCAACTCCTCCTCAAGATGCGGCAGAAATGGTGGACTCCACAAACCCGGAACTGCTTCGGCCCAGCGCTGGAAAGCGGCCGCACTGTAACAGTGCTCCCGCATCGGAATGATTTGCGCGCTGTGGAGGGTGTCGATAGAACGCTGCGAATCGATGTTGAAAAAGCGAAGGGATTCGATGCGGTCGCCATAAAACTCGAGGCGCACCGGGTGCTCGAGATGCGGCGGGAAGACATCGAGGATCCCGCCACGGAGCGAGAACTCACCCGGATCGGTCACCGGATCGTCCTCGACATAGCCAAGTTCCAGCAGGAAGCGCCGCGCTTCCTCAGGTGGATACTCGTCCTCCTGCTTCAACTCCAGGCAATGTGACAGGAAACGCTGAGGACTGTGCAGACGCACGGCTGCGGCGCGAGCCGAGGCGACGATCACCCGCACTCCGTCCTGAAGGGATTGCCACAGCGCTTGCGCCCGTGCGGCAGCGATTTCAGGATGAGGAGAAAGGCCCCTGTAAGGATCGACCTCCAGGCTGGGCAGGTGAAAGACACCGGGAGGCGCCGGAGAGAGGAGATCCAGATAGAATTTGATTTCCTCTGACAAGTTCTGCGCTTCAACGTTCGAGATCGCCAGGACCGCGGCAGGCCGGTTTTCGGTCAGGATGGCGTGGGCAACGGCGAAGGCCTTGGCCCCTCCCGCGGCGCCCGCTACCCTCAGGACACGACAACCTTCGTTCAGACGCGCTGACACCTGGCGCAGCACGTCGCACTTCATCGCGGATTCGAAGGCTCTTCTCAACTGGATCACAGCAAGGATATGGTGCCTATCTTCGATCTTTGGTTGTGGCGGAAAATCGACCTTCGCCGAGAGTCATCGCCTGATTTTCCCTGGGCTGCAATCGGATGATCTCGCCCGAGTGCCGAAATGTTCCATCACTTTCTCGATGATGCCGGTCGTTGAGGAACCTTCTACCAGGGGAATGTTGCGCACTGTGCCGCCGGCGCGCTCCACGGTGTCGCGGCCGACGATCTCCGAAATACCCCAGTCGGCACCTTTGACGAGAACATCCGGAACAATAGCATCAATCACTCTCTGGGGTGTTGGATCGTCGAAGATAAATACGTGATCTACGCACGCCAGTGCCGCCAACACCTCCGCTCTCTCCGCTTCCGGCACGATCGGGCGTCCCTCTCCTTTGATTTCCCGCACCGAGCGGTCGCTGTTTACTGCGATGACAAGTGCGTCTCCCATGGCTCGGGCTTGGTTCAGGTAACGAACGTGTCCGACGTGCAGCAGATCAAAGCATCCGTTTGTGAATACGAGCTTTTTCCCAGCGTTCCGGAGCCGTGTCCGGATCAGCAATATTTCGTCAAGGGTATGGATCTTTTGTACGGCCATGGACAATCGAGAATATCAGATATGGATTGACGATTGAAGATTTACAGGTGGTGGGCGGGTGAAGGGCAGTTCTCGGCCACTCACTTGTGATTCGTTGCCCGTAAATCGTCAACAGGCCTCCTGAATACTGATAGAATCGCCCGATGCGACGGATGATCTGGCTGACCCTGATTGCGCTCATGCCTGCATGCAGGCCGCAGCCGAATTTCGAGATTTCCGAGATCGCCACAATTGACACCGCAGGCTGGGCCCATGACGTTATCCTGGAGGATGACGAGCTTTATCTTTCCGATCGCCAGGGGGGATACCTCATTTTCCAGCGTTCTCCCTCATGGCCGCTGCAAAGTGCTTTCACGCCTGTCGGCGACGTCATTTCGCTCGCCCCCAATGGAGGCGAACCAGTGCTCGCCGCCCGCTTCGATGGGCTGGTATGGGTGTCGGCCGACGGCCACGTGAAGGCTCGCTATTCGAACGGCGACATCGCAAATTCCGTGGCCGTGCGCGGCGACATTGCATATGCCGCCTATGGCCTTCATGGTCTCGTAATTGCCAGATTGGCAGGAACGCAGATTGAGATCGTCTCCCAGCTCGCAAGCCCGGGCTGGTCCCACGACGTGAAGCTCTCGCGTGATCAGGCCCTGCTGTCCGACTGGAACTATGGGCTTCGCGTGGTGGATGTTCGCGATCCAGGACGACCGACGGAAGTCGCCGCGCTGCCCAGCCCGGCAACGACCATTTCAGTCGCAATCCGGGAGGCTGAAGGAAAGCGTATGGCAGCCATTGCGGACGGTCACGGCGGAGTTGCACTGGCTCGCCTGGACGATTCGGGCCGCCCCCGCCTGCTCGGCCGCAACAGTCTCGGATTGAACACCTCTGATCCACCGCACCCGGCGTCCGGGGGCTGGGCCCACAGCGTTGCGTGGGGCGATCGGTACATCTTCATTGCCAATTGGAAGCGCGGGCTGGCGATTTTGGATGCGCAGGATCCGGTCAGGCTGCGCTTGGTCCGTGAAATCCCCACAGATGGCACGGCCCTCGGCGTGAAGACCGAGCGTGAGACGGACGGCACCTGGCTGGTCTTCCTGGCGGACGGCGAGGCCGGCCTGAAGGTGTATCGGTTTATCCCTTAGGGGGAGCGATCAGGGGCCAGGGGTCAGGGATCAGGGATCAGGAATTCGATGAAGAAGCCATCAATGAATCATCCTGAGCATAATGAGAATTAGAGCGCTCTACTTCCAGAGCTTTTCGAACCCCCGGCCCCCGCCCCCAG
>DASQID010000793.1:0-3445 GCA_035631775.1 Acidobacteriota bacterium | reverse complement strand
TATCGACTCGTTCATCTCCCGGAGAAGGCGCCTGTGATTGGAGATTGTCTCCGGCCGGTCGAGGCATTCCAGAAGCGCTTTCTTGGCTGCATCCATTCTCACTAAAGCAGTTTGCAGCTCGTCACCCATCGTCATCGTGAGTGCCTCGTTCCTCGATATCTCAACTGCCAAGCATTGCGGGCCATGGCAGGAATCCAGCCTCGCCTATGCCGGCGGTGGAGTCTGGCGGAGGCCGGTCAACCATTCCGCGTGGCGGGGGTCGCCGTGGTTCACCGCATAAAGCACAAGCTCCACTCGGGTGGAGATTCCCAGCTTGTCGAAAATTCGGAAAAGATACTTCTTGATCGTGTGTTCGCTCAGGTTGAGTTCGCGGGCGACTTCGCGGTTTGCCAGACCTTCGGCGACCAGCGCGACCACTTGTTCTTCGCGAGGAGTGAGGAGCGCGTCGCCACCGGAGTTGACTACCCGGAGAGATGGAACCTCGCTGATCAGGTCGAGCAGGTAGTTCATCTGCTCGGTGTTGGCCCAAATTTGACCGCTCGCCACCCGCTCAATGCACTTGCGCAAGAGGTGAAGATTCGCTTCGGCAAGACAGAAGATGCCGCGCGCGCCGGAACGAAATGCACTTACCACCAATTCACGGTCAAAAGACTCGACCAGCACGACCTTAGTAATGTCCGGATGAGAAAAATGAAACTGGCGAAGCGTGGCCATGCTGTCGGCCAGGCTGAAGGACGTGTTCGGCGACAACAGTGTCACCTTGGGCGTGTCGGATGAAACCGCATGCAGCAAAGAGTGCACGTCCATGTGGCAAATGGCGATCCGAAACTCCGAGCGGCGGCGAAGCGCGCTCGTGAGCAACTGTGCTTGCATTCGATTGGAATCCGCTACCAGAATGAGAGGCGTATCCTGCGTGGCCGCTGACGGAGAGCTCATAGGATCAAGAATTCCCAATACAAATCAGTAATGCTGCGATTGTAGGAAGGGAGAAGGTGGTTCACAAGGAAACGGAACACAATATTTGGATACCGCTTTCAAATCGGGAATGGGAACTGCGTCTTTGGAGAATCCATCGTTGCGTTTAGCAAGTCTGTGCAAAAACTTGGGGCCATTCCTAAGCTCCTCGGACCCTGGGGCACCCGCTGGCCGCCTGACAAGCCCGAATTGCCAGATGTAGGTTTCAATTCGGGAAGGATAGATCCTGGACAGATGTGACTCCGCAAACAGGCAAGTCTACTTTCGTGGACAGGCCATTGAAGGGGTGCCTCAGTCGTCATATAAGGTTCGTTCCCCGGCTTAGAAATGATCCGGGTCTGATTAAGACGCGGTTTTCTGCGTTTCGCATTTTTTGCTCCCGGCACTGTTCCCCACCACTTCGGTAGACAACACTTCCCATGTCTTGTCGATCCGGAGAAGAGGAAGTAATTTGCAATCTGTGGCGTTGTCTATCGGAGAGAGGCACGGCTTCAGCAAAATGAAACGCCTCACAACAGCAAGGTTGATCGTAGCGGCGTTGCTGGCATTGCCGTGCTGTTCGGCCGTGTCCGCCCAGGAGAAAGGCCTGGACGGAGAGAAGGAGTCTTCCCGATCCGGCTTGACCGGAGCTGGTGCGGGGAGCAGTGAAACAGCGGCCGCAAAACCCGGTGGAGTGGACGGCCTGGGAAACCCTTTACTCGGAGGGGAGCGCCGTCCGCTCTACCGGCTCACAGTTAGTGACGTGGTGGAGGTCACATTCACTGTATCGCCGGACTTCGACCAGACACTGACCGTACAGCCGGACGGGTACGTGATGTTGAAAGACGCGGGCATGGTTTTCGCCGAGGGATTAACCCTTACGGAGTTTCGCGAGGCCGTGCAGCGGGCGTACCGCGGATACTTGCACGAGCCCCAGGTGGCGGTGGCGCTGAAGGAGTTCGAGCATCCTTACTTCATCGTTGGAGGGGTAGTGGGGCGGCCCGGCAAGTACGAATTGCGGTCGGATACGACTGTGGCGGAGGCGGTTCAGGTCGCCGGGGGGCTCACATCCCAGGCGAAGCATTCGCAGGTCGTGCTGTTTCGGCGCGTGAACGATGATCTTACCGAGGCCCGGCTCTTGAATTTGAAAAAGATGTTGAAGGGAAACAGCCTCCGGGAGGACGCCCACCTTCGTCCCGGAGATTTTGTGTTTGTTCCCCAGAATTCGATCTCCAAGATTGCCAAATTTCTCACCAGGCCCGCGGTCAGCATGTACGTAAACTCCTCGCAGTTCTAAACAGAATTCGCCCACACTCGCATGCCAGACGAAGGCCCAACGCGCAGGGGGCTCGACCCACCAGCACCGACTGTGCGTGAACTGGCCATGGTCATGTTCCGGCAGCGCAGGGTCTTCGTCTGCGTTTCGGGGCTGATTCTGGGGATCGCATTGCTCTATGCGTTCACCGGGACGAGATATCAGGCGCACATGAAGATCATGGTCCGGCCAGGTCGTGCCGACGCGGTGGCCACCGCGAGGGAAAATGCTCCGGTGGACACTATGCGCATGGCAATTACCGAGGAGGATCTGAACTCTGAGGTGGAACTTCTGAAAGACGATGAGATTCTGCGCAAGGTCGTCGAAGCCAACCAGCTCACCGGCCGCGATTGGTTCCACTTCTTGAAGCCGGGCGAGGGCCGCGCCGCCGCGATCGAAAGGGCTGCGCGGCGTCTGGCTGGGAAGCTGCGCGTGGAGACGGTAAAGAAGACGAACCTGGTTGCTGTGAACTACAGGTCAGAGGATCCGGCGGTTGCGGCTAAGGTGCTGCAGTCGCTGGCAACGCTATATCTCGAAAAACACATGGCAGTACACCGGCCGGTCGGCGAGTTTCAGTTCTTTGAGCAGCAAACGGAGGTGTCGAGGCTGCAACTGGAAGAAGCAAAGCAGAACCTGCTCCAGTTTGTATCGAGCCATGGCGTGATTGCGGCCGCGCAGCAGCGTGACCTGGCCTTGCAGAAACTCAGCGATACAGAGGCCAATTATCAACAGGCACAGGTTGAGCTGGCCGAGACCGAGCGGCGGGTCCAGGAGCTCAAACAGCAGATGACAACCCTGCAGGAGCGCACGACCACGCAGGTGCGGATCGCCGACAATCCGGAACTGCTCAAAGCGCTCAAGTCGAGCCTGTTGGACTTGGAACTCAGGCGAACCCAGTTGCTCACCAGGTTCGAGCCCAATCATCGCCTGGTACAGGAACTCGATCGGCAGATCGGGCAGGCAAAAAGCGCCATCGCGGCCGAGATGTTGGCCCCTCTTCGTGACGAAACGACCGACAAGAATCCGAATTACGAATGGGCCAAATCCCAATTGCAGCAGGCAGAGGTGCAGTTGAAGGGTCTGGAGGCGAAAGCCGCAGCCACGAGCAGGCAAGCCGCTGCCTATCGTTCGTTGGCGCGGCAACTGGGAGAAGACGCCTTTACCCAGGATAGTTTT
>DASQID010000792.1:0-3853 GCA_035631775.1 Acidobacteriota bacterium | reverse complement strand
ACGTTGAAAATTGGCCCAAGGATGTAATCGCGGGACGTGACCCGCAACTCGAGGCGGCGGTGCAGGAGGCGATGCGCCTGCTCAAGGAGCATCCTGTGAATCGGATGACCGCCGAACCTCCTCCTCCAACCTGGGGGAAACGGCGCAGTCCATTGCCGCAATGAGTCCTTCCATGCTTCAAGTCTTTGCGGCCGGCCTTTAAGGCCAAGCCGGCGAAGATGCAAAGTGTGATAGGAGGCCCGGAATTCGCCCCATTGCGCCGATATCTTTGAAACAAACGCCGCTTGTTCCGTATTGGAGAACAACTAACAGAGGCGTGGGAGAACATCTTCAACAAGCATCCCCCGCTTTCCTCCGGATGGCCCTTGGGAAGGCGAAGCTCCCAAGGGCCTTCTATATTTCGCCCATCTGTCTGGGCGCCGGCGCTGAGGGTGCATGTCTCTCGGTCGAAGATTTTTGCTGCCCCGCGATGTTATAATACAGTCAGTGATTCCCTCCCGGGAAATCTCAAAAAGGCATCGTCATCTCGATTCCTGATAGCGTGCAGTGCGAAGTCGTAGCGCTCCGACGCAAAACAGGATCGGCGGCGGGGGGCTTGGTTCTCAGGATCGTCATCGACATGCAGAGGAAAGGAATATCGAAATGGGAACGGTCAGAGACCTCTTGAAGACAAAGGGCCAGGCAACCTGGCGCGCAACCCCCAACTCGACAGTCTATGAGGCGCTCCGGCAGATGGCTGAAAAAAACGTCGGTGCCCTGCTCGTCATGGAAGGAGACAGAGTGGTGGGCATCTTTTCCGAACGGGACTACGCGAGGAAGGTGATGTTGAAAGGAAAGTTCTCAGCCGAAACTTTCGTCAGGGAAGTGATGACTGAAAACCTTATCACCATCGCCCCGCATCAAAGCATCGAGGAGTGCATGGAGTTAATGACCAACAAACATATACGGCATTTGCCGGTCATGGAGGATGGGAAGCTGATTGGCGTGATTTCCATTGGCGATGTGGTCAAGAGCATCATCGAGGACCAAAAAGCAACTATCACCCACCTGGAAGGTTATATCATCGGTAGATAGGTGGGTGCCGGACAGCAGCTCCACCAACCTTGACGTTCTCTTGGGTCTCCGCGGCGGCACTTGCAGGATAACCGCCGCAGAGATGAATGAGTAATAACAGCAAGTCCATCGCTGAGCCCGTCGCCATTTTCGTATCTCGCTAGTGTGTCGCACCGCGGAGAAGCCCGATAAACTCCTGCAAGTCATTTTGGTTGACATCCGAGACCGCCCAATACGACATGCCGTTTTGAATCCAGTGGACAACGTTAAAGCCATTGTGCACGGTTGTCCTTTCCGCCGATGTGGAGGCACCCGCTGAAGGCCAGGAGAAAAGATTTATGAAGTGTTTCCGGCGTTGATAAACCAATACCGCCACGGGCCTGTCGCCGATGTAATCCATGCGTCCGCCGCTCAGCGGAAATCCTCGAGAGGCATAATCCGACACCGATGGCGAAAAATCCAGCCGGCCGTTGAACCACGGCTTAACGGTGTGCTGGTCCGATGAAACCACATCGGTGAGGTGGCCGGGCATGAGGGAGCGCACATGCGCGTCCACGATTTCCTGTGACAGTCTGTCCTGCGCTCCCCAGTGTCCCAGGAATGGCAAGATAGACAGAATAATCACCGCGGTGGCCGCCAGAGGAATCCAGAGGTAGCGCCAATCCCACCGGAAGAATAAGGGTCGCCTACCGGCTCGCCTCACCGACGACCGAACCAGCTTGCGCGTTCTCTCCGGCATGTCGTAATGCAGCCGTGCGCCCTCGATGGCAGACCTCAACGCCCTTATTTCCTGGCAGCTTCCTGAACATGCAGGACAGTCCAGAATATGCCGTTCGATCTCCAGGCTGCGGGTCAGATCAAGCTCACCGTCGAGGTAGGGATGTATTAGACTCCCCGTATCCTGGCAGTTCTTTTGGCTGCACCTCTCTCCCCAAACCCCTCGGCCAGCATTTCACGAAGCTGTTGTCGCGCACGAGCCAAGCGTGACATCACTGTCCCCAACGGCACCTCCGCCACACTTGAGATCTCCTTGTACGAGAGCCCTTCGAGCTCGCGCATGACCAGGATCTCCCTGAACTCGGGCGAGAGCGCTTCGATGGCATCGCGCAGCAATTCGGAGTCTGCTTCCCGAAGCAGAAGGGTATCCGGTCTCTTCGAATCACTCTCTGCAACCGGCAATTCTTCGTCCAAGGTTGCGATCGCTTCTTCCTTCCTGTTCCTCTGCAAAAAGGTATAGAAGGTATTCCTCACGATTCGCAGCAGCCAAGCCCGATTGTCGCCGCCCCTGAAGCCGTCGAAAAATCGGAAGGCTCGCAGGTAGGCTTCCTGAACGATATCCTGGGCGTCCTGGTCATTCCGGGCGAGCCACCGCGCCAGATTGTATGCTGCATCCATGTACGGGATTACACTACGCTCGAAGCGTTCAAGCTTCTCTTGCGGCTCCACGCAGCCATTACCCCATCGACGCAGTATCAATTACCCAGACAGGTAACATGGTAGTTTTATTCCCGGACTCAAGATTCGCAGTTATTCACTCACTTGAAACCGGCCCCTGACAAGCCACCTGGGAGCTGTAATTAATTCGAATGAATACGTAATTAGGATCAAGAGCTCGGGAAAAGGGATGAATCGGGAACCCGTGGGGGAGATGATCCCATGCTGGTTCTATCAAGGTGACAGGGTATCTGGGGGAATTTGCCAGACACTGCAACGGAATCAAAGGGAGGCTGTGTATGAAGATCGCATGCTCGGTTGTATTGGCCGTCGCGTTGCTCGTTTTCGGCCTTGGAACCACTCTTGTCTTTGCCGATCAGATGGTTGTCAATGTTCAGTTTCCGTTCAAGGCCGTAGGAACCGATTTCCCGTCCGGCACTTACAGGATTGAGACAAGCAATACGGAAGAAATTCACGCGATAACCATCCGAAATCTGGCAACCGGTGAGGCCAAAATAGTCCCGTTCCTCACACGCTTGTCCGAGAGAGAGACGCCTGCCGTGGTATTCGACAAGGTGGGCGATCAGTATTACCTGTCCGAAATCTATATGACCGGACTCGACGGTTTTTACATAAAGGCAGCGCCTGGAACACACACACATGTGAAAGTGCCGCAAGCGGAACCATAGTAAAGGTCGTCGCTGCCTGAATCACATTATAAGGCCGCCTAACTGGCGGCCTTTGTATTCGTGGTGAACTACCTGCAATTGGGAACGGCATTGAGTCGCGGTTGGTGGCTCACAGTAGATTCTCAGAGCCGTTTCCCGACCGGGCGGATTTCACTTCCGTTATTCGAAGCACGACGATCGTCTGATCGTCCCGGCACTCCCGGCAGGCGTCGTCCCCAGCGTGCTCACTGATTGCCTGGACAATCCTGCCGGCTATTTGCTCCGCAGCGGAGCCCTCGCACGTCTGCGTCAGCCGCGCAATCAGCCGCTCGACGCCGAACTCCTCTTCCAGTGCGTTCTGTTGTTCGTGGATGCCATCCGAGCAAAAGACCACGACATCGCCGGGCCTGAGCCTCAGACAGACAGATTCGTAGACTGAATCCGGAAGGATGCCGATGGGCAATCCCCCGATGGGGATGACCGACGCACGCTTGTCCCGTATTAGGATAGGGGCCGGGAATCCCGCATTTGCGAGGTGAAATTCACCCCGAGCCGTGTCGTACACACCAAATGCCATCGCGATGAACCGGCCCTGGCTCCCAGGAGTTTGAAGGTGCCGGTTCAAGTCGGCAAGCATCTCCGGAGGAGTAGAACGCTGGTGGACAGCATGGTCGCGCAAAATGCCGACCCCCAGTGAA
>DASQID010000791.1:0-5313 GCA_035631775.1 Acidobacteriota bacterium | reverse complement strand
ACGGTCTCTGATTGAGAGGCCGAGTCCCGGCCCCAGGCAGCCACTGTGCGCTCGATCCAAGGAAAATCGTGTTTACCTGCGCCAAAATCAAGGACGGCAGCACCTACCTGAGCAGTCATCTGACCGCCAATGACTATTACTGCGAGAACGAGCAGGTAACGGGCCTCTGGGTGGGCAAGGGCGCCGAACGCCTCGGATTGGCAGGCACGACAATCGGCAAGGACGATGCGGCGTTCGAAGCCCTGCGACGGAACCTCATGCCGGACGGCTCCGGCAGACTTACTCCGAGGCGTCCGGAAAACGGCATCCGCTTCTTTGACTTTCAATGCTCGGCTCAGAAGAGCGTCTCCATCATGGCCGTGACCCTCGACGACCGGCGCCTTTATGAGGCCCACGACAAAGCGGCCGCCACGGCGTTCGCCGAGCTCGAGCGGTTTGCAGCCTATCGTTCGGGAATGACGCGACAACCACAGATAACGGGAAATCTCTGCGCGGCCGTCTTCCGGCATGATGCATCACGGGCTCTCGATCCCCAGCTACACACGCATTTCGTCGTGGCGAACGCCACCTGGAATTCCGACCGGAAGCGCTGGCTGGCCCTGGAAACCTGCGAAATCTTCAAGGCAATCCGATACGCCGGAAAGGTGTACCAGAACGCACTTGCCATCGAGTGCCGCCGGCTGGGTTACCAGGTCGAACCGGTTCGCAATGAAAAAGGCGTTGTCGAGGGGTTTGAGATCAAGGGCGTCGGCAGTGAAATCCGTGATCGTTTCAGCAAGCGCAGGGCGGAGGTCGAGGCCGGAATCGAGAGGTTTCGGAAAGAAAAGGGCCGCGCTCCCACGACCAGCGAGATCCACGTCATCACCCGCGAGACCCGAAACGTCAAACTCAAAGAGATCACCACGCCGGAAGTACGGACCCTTCAACGCTCGCAGCTCTCCAACGCGGAACTGTCCGCGCTCACTGGGATCCGGCAGCGTGCTTTCTCGGGTGCCAACGGCGATTTCAGGATGGGATCAAGCTGGAAGGCATTGATGCGCGCCAAGGATCATATCTACGAGCGCCGGTCGGTCGTACGCGGCCACGAGCTCATCGCCGAGGCGCTCAACCAGCGGCTTGGATTTCTCGACCTGGCCGCGCTCAAGCGCTATGTGACCAGCGCCTCCTCCGGCATAGTGAGGATTGCGAGGCACGCCTACAACCCGCTGCTGTCGTGCCAGTGGACTTCCCGGCGTGGGTTGCACCTCGAGCGATGGTCGATCGATTTCGTCAATCAGACCCGGGATTCATGTCTGCAGCTCGGCAGGACCGACGGTGTCGCCTTTGATTTCAAGTCGCCGGAACAGCAGGAGGCGGTCGTAGAGACTCTGAGGAATACCGACCGCGCCTACGCCATTCGAGGCTGCGCGGGTGCCGGCAAGACGAGCTGCCTCAGAGAAATCCGCAAGGGGCTTGAGGCGGCGGGCAGAACCGCGTTCTACCTGGCGCCGACGGCATCCGCCGTGGAGGTTCTGCGCCGGGACGGTTTCAAACACGCAACGACCGTAGACGACTTTCTCATCAACCAGCAGAACACGCCGGACCTTCGCGGTGCCGTCATCATGATCGACGAGTCGAGCCTGCAATCCAGCGAGATGGGGGCCTCCCTCCTGCGCGTCTCGCAGAGGCGGGAGGCCCGGGTCCTTTTTGTAGGCGATATCAGGCAACACGTTTCGGTTGAAGCGGGAGACTTCCTTCGAATCCTGGAACAACACTCAAACCTCCGCCGGTCAGAGTTGAGGGACATCCGCCGACAGAAGACCCAGGAGTACAACGCCGCCATCAGGACCATGGCCGGCGGCGACGCCCTCAGCGGCGTGAAGCAGTTGGACGCCCTGGGCTGGGTCCAGGAAGCCAGGGGCCGGTACATCGAGAAGGCTGCCGAGGCGTACTTTGAGGCTACCGCCGGCGGAACCGATCTCGATCGTTGCATTGCGATTTCACCCACCTGGGAGGAAAACCACCGATTCACTGAATCTATCCGAGAAGGCCTCCGGCAGCGCAAACTCCTCACCGGAGGGACCGTCATCACTGTCCACGAACAGCTGGATTGGACTCAGGAGCAGAAGAGCAACGCCTCGAATTACCGGCCGGGAATGCTCCTGACTTTCAACGCACGTGTTGGTTCTGTCGAACGTGGCCGAACTCTCCGGATCGAACGTATTGAAGCCGGCCGGATCTGGCTGGAAGGCCATAACCGGTCCGTCAATCCTGCCACGCAGGCCAGGAGGCTCACGGTATCGTTGCCCAAAGAGCTGGAGATTTGCAGGGGCGACAAGATCCTCATTCGCAGCAATCATCGTCCGGATGGGCTGGTTAACGGCAAGGTTCTCACCGTGAAACGGCTGTGGGACGGCGGGACCCTCGAGACGAAGGAAGGAAAGTTCATATCCCCAGGTTTCCGGCACTTCTGCCACGGGTATGTCGTCACGAGTCATAAGGCTCAAGGCCGGACTCACGATGCTGTAGTGGTCGCGGCGGAGCACCTCGACGCGAAGGCTGCCTATGTCGCCTGCTCCCGGGGCCGACACGAGGCAAGGGTCTTCACTCCCGAGAAAGAACACCTCTTTAAGCGACTCCAGCGACCTGCTGACCGCCTGGCCGCCACCGACGTAATTGGAGCTTCGCGTACTGCGTTGTGGCGGCACGAGGAACACCTCAACTGGCAGAGGGCAGTCAAGGAAGCCGCCATGGTTAACGCCAGGACCAGTCTCCAGAAGACCCCGGAGATCGAAATGACACGTTGAGGAAGAGTTATGTCATTTCAGTGCTACAGCTCCCGTGCATCGCTTCGTTCGGCATTGGTTGGCGCCATGTTCGTCCTGGCCGGTGGAGCGAAACGGGTCATACCGGATCAGTGGCTGGTGCAGGCCGAGCTCCTCGAGAACGGCCGACTGCTCCGACTGAGCTACACCTTCTGCACGATCGAAGTCGCAGGCCAGAACCTCGATCCAGTTTTTGAGGATGCCAGCGTCGGGAAGCTTGGCGCGATCCAGGCCGCCCCTCCTCAGGGCGTGCCGGCGGGGCAGCCATGCGTGACGAGCATCATCGTTATTGACGCCGGAGCCCAGACCGCTTCCGAATTCGAAGAGGGGTGCTCCGATGCGTAGATTGATCCGGATCGCCAGAAGGGGAGTGTTGGAAATTCTCGGATCGGTCGAGCGAAGCTCTCCCAATCCGAGACGCAATACCTCGAACGAAATGTTCGAGGCATTGCTAAGCGGAAACAAAGCGGAAACATGTATCCGCCTTGTTTCCGCTCTGTATCCGCTTTGTTTCCGCTTCCACCCAAATTCACCGGACTAGCGGAAACAAAGAGGAAACACGCGGTAACTATCTTCAATGTTCGTACCATTTGCGATGACAGTTAAACCGTATCAATCGAGCCTGATTCCCCATGAGGAGGAAATCATTGCCTTGCGAAGCCAGCGGCCTCCCGTGCCATACGCCCGCATCGCCGAACTACTCCGCGAAAAGTACAACCTCATCATTCAACGGGCGGCAATCTTCAAATTCATTAAGGTAAGGTCCCGTGGGCGGAAGGTGTACAGCTATCGGGCAAACAGGCCAGTAAAAGGGCCCACTGCAATCCAGTCCGCGCCAAAAAGCACAGATCCTGCAGCCGGTCAGGCGAAGCCCCGGTTCGATTTCAAATACAGTGAGCGATACAACCTGACCCGACTGCAGCCGGAAGAGGCTGCCGCCCGCCGGAAAAAACTCGAAGAGGAGGGACACTGATGCCGACGATTCTGTTTACGGCCGGCGCCAAGGGAGGCACCGGGAAATCCACGGCCGCCCGATTCCTGATCACCTGGCTGCGGGAGCGTGGCGCCGACCCGCTGCTGCTGGATCTGGACGACGAGAACCGGACACTCTCCAGGTTCTTTCCCGAGGCTCACCAGGTCGAGATCAGGAAGAAGTCGTCGCACGACGTTCTGGTCGAGCGGGCGCTCAAGGGCGATTCCCTGATTGTTGCCGACCTCAAAGCCGGAACCGGTCGGGAGGTCCTTGACTGGTGGCTCGATGTCCCGTTCGAAGAGCTTGAGGCGATCATCCGGTTTGTGTGCGTTGCATCGGTGACCAGCTCGCCGGACAGCGTCCAGTCATTCTTCAACTGGGTGGCCGCGCTCCAAAATCGAGTTTCCTACGTCGTTTTCAAGAACCTCAAGGACGGGGATTACCTGCCCGATTATGACGCAAGCAATGAAGCGCTTGTCTTCCGCGAACGATTCTCGCCGCACCATGTGGTGATCCCACGCCTGGACGAGGAGTACGTAACTGAACTCGAAAGGTTGGACCTGACCATATCGGAAGTACTGAGCTCGGCCAATGGCAAGTCCGCCCGCGGCCGGGAGATCGGATCGGTGCTGTGCCAGCTCATGGTGAGAGCGCGGCTCCGTCGCTTTCAGCAGGACATCTACAAGCAACTGAATCCCATTCTTGAGGGATTGATGTTGGGGAGCAACGCATGAAGTCTGTAGAAGCTCAACAACCGTTGTTCAGGGAGCTGGCCGCCGGGCTACCGGATGAAGCCCAGGCTGAGTTTTTCCGAAACCTGCATGAGGCCGGCATTGGCCCGAACGACGTCGAACTGGCTCGTCTGCTGCGCGCGCTCCAGCTTTATAAGTCCTACTACGAATCGATTCCGGCGGCCGTAAAGGATGCTGCGGGCGAGATTCAGCATCTAAAGCAGGAGATTGAAAGCATCGTCAGTAACGCCCGCGAGTCCTCCGATGCTGCCGCCGACATCTCCGCTCAGGTACTTCAGGAAACCGACCGCTTCCGCGAGGACTTGGCGGCGATCCACAAGCGCGTGGAGGAAGCTGTGAGCAAGTCCGCGGAAAGTCTGGCGGCACGCATGGCTGAATTGTTGGGGGCCGCCATCGAGGAAAACGTATTATCGCCGCTTCAAGCCCGTCTGGCGGAACTCGCGGATTCGAACCGGGGATTCAAGGATGCCATCGCCCGAAACAACCAGGCTTCAGCCGCCCTGCACAGGAACGCTGTCGTCGCGCGCCGCATTCATCTCGGGGCGTACAGCTTGGGTGGAATCCTGATTGTGTGCGCATTGGCCTTGGGTGCCTGGCTGTATTTGGAACGTTGGTACACGAATCGTCTCGACCGGGATCGCGAAGTCCTCATTGCACAGACTGACCAGAACCGCGCTGTGCTTCAGCAGCTCGCCAGATCGCGCAGGACCCTCGAACTGGTTCAGGATCCGGAACATCCCCATCGAAAACTCCTGATCATGAAGGACGCTTCAGGTTGGCGGTC
>DASQID010000790.1:0-4636 GCA_035631775.1 Acidobacteriota bacterium | reverse complement strand
GCAAGAATAAATTCACATTTTGGCGCGAGCACCGTCGCGCCTGCCCGCCCGCCGCCGCGCCCTTTCAGGCTGCGGCCCACAGGGGGCCAGCAGCAAAATGTGAAGTTATTCTTGCGCCAGCCCTAAGGACGCAAAGAGTGTTTCCCAATGTCGGTGAATAGCGGGCATTGCCCGAACTTCACACTCCTGGCACGCACGTTATTTGAACTGTGATTCGTCAAAGACCTCCGCCTGAAAGACCTGCAGCTGAGCGCCGCTCTTCCAGCAGCCGGCGGACAATCCGGCCTTGAGGCACAAATTATCCAGCAGTTCATTGCGCCCCCACTTTTGCTCGACCGCAACCTGGGGCAGGAACACAGCTGACTTGTGGTCCTTGTAGATCACCACACCGTCACGGCCAATCTTGATCTCCTCTGCGGAGGGGACAGGTTTCATGGGCGTCAATACTGAGATCTCGATCTCGATATCATCGAGCTCGCTCAGCTCAACCGGTTTGAACCTATGATCGTTGAACGCAGCCTGCGCCGCCATGCCCGAAACGGCCTGGCTCAGTTGAAAGTCGGGGGGAATGTGGCCAATGCAACCGCGGAGTTCACCCTGCTTCTTCAGTGTGACGAAGGCTCCCTGTGGCACACTCAGTCTTGGTGAAAATCCCCGCGGGAGGGGCACCGTATCGGTTGTGAGATATCGTTTGACGGTTTCGCGGGCGAGCTTTAGGAGGGCCTTCTTGTCGGGAGCCGAAAGCGTGGATGAATCCGGGAGAGTTGAGGTGTTCGGCGGAGCGTTCGCCGCAGTCCCTGTCCCACTCCCGATCACGACCGCTCCGTAGCCGACAACCTGCTGCCGGTCGCCGGCCGCTAGGTCTCCGGAATTGGCATAGCTGATCAGTGTTGCACGAGTGGCACCCATGGCCTTGGCCGCGGCCAAGCCGGCGAGAATCGGAGCCTCGCCACAGGCGTAGGTTCCCAGATTACGGACCTTCCCGAATGGCTCCCGCGTTCTGGCACGGACCTCGTTCGGATCGAGTTTCAAGACCGCTTCAAGAGTTGTCCGGTCAACCCTGTAAGCGTCCTCGTAAGGAGGATAGTGGGAGAGATCCGAGCTGATCACCAGCAGGGCTTGCCGGCCCTTGAGAACTTTAGCCAAAGCATCGCCAAATCGGGTGCACATTCTCAGATCGTTTGTACCGACAACGACCGGAACGATTTTGGTGGTCGGGAAGAGAACCTGGATGAAAGGTATCTGGACTTCCACCGAATGTTCCCGTGCGTGCGGCTGACGGTCGGAGGTGCAGTCCTTGTCCTCCGCAATCAAGGCTTCAGCAATGGTCTCGTCCACCGGCATTCTCCCCAGGGGAGTCTGAAAGGCGCCGCGGGAGTACACCGAGATACCGTCGAAATTTGCCACTGTATGATTGGTGCCCAATATGATGACCAAGTCGTAACTGCCTCCCATGACCTGGCGGTAGGCATCCGCATAGATCTGTCCGGCGAAAATATAACCGGCGTGCGGGACAATAATGGCCAGCGGCTTTTCGACGGTCACGGTCAGTGCTTCTTTGAGGTACTGCTGTATGGCAAGCTTCAGACGGGCCGGTTCGCCTGGGTAGAACTGTCCTGCCACTGCGGGAGCACGAACCTCGGGATCCGTGCGGCCACAAGCCGTGGGTGCAAACCACAAAGACATTGCAGCCAGAGACAGAATGAATGAAACGTGCGCGATTTTCATTGACAGACCCTTATCGGCAGAATTTTCACTTTATTACCTTCTGTAGAGTTCCTTGTGTCTCGGCGGTGAGCTGTCAATGCGCCAGGAATGTCCATGGTAATCGCACAATGACCCCGGCGGCGACTTCCCATGAGTAATCCACGTCAGGACCAGACGCCCCCGACGAGTGTTCCGCAGAACTTACACTTGCCGCCTTTCAGGTTCATTTCGAGAACAAAAAATGAATTTCGCCGAATGACGATTTTGCCGCAGTTGTGACAATAGGTATGATTGCCCGGATGGTCAGGAACATTCCCCACAAACACGTAGCGGATGCCTTGCTTCATCGCTATCTCCCGGGCACGATCGAGCGTCGACACCGGCGTCGGCGGAAGGTTGAGGAGCTGATAGTCCGGGTGAAACCGGGTAAAGTGAATCGGGACGTCAGGTCCCAGTTCCCCCATTACCCATTCCGCGAGCGATTTCAGCATACTCTCCGAATCGTTCAGCGTGGGTACGACCAGGTTGACTATTTCCAGGTGAGCGCGACTCTTGCGTATCTGCTTGATGCTTCTCAGCACCGGCTGGAGTTCTGCTTCACAGGTCTTCCGGTAAAAATCCTCGTTGAATCCCTTCAAGTCGATCTTGATGGCGTCCAGGACTTCGCACATCTCGGCCAATGGTTCGGCGTTCATGAAGCCGCAGCTGACGAGCGCGCAGCGGATCTTCTGCCCCTTCGCGGCCCGCGCGATATCCGTCAGATATTCCGTAAACACGGTAGGTTCGTTGTAGGTGAAAGCGATCACGGGAGCCTCGCGTGACGAGGCGGAGCTGACCATGGTCTGCGGCGAGATGAACTTGGTATCGAAATCCTCGGGACGTGCTTGGGAAATCTCCCAGTTCTGACAAAACTTGCAGTGCAGCGGGCACCCTGCAGTCGCGAGCGAGAATGCCGATGAACCGGGGAGGAAATGGTAAAGGGGCTTCTTTTCTATCGGGTCGATGTGAACAGCGACCGGGCGTCCATAGACAAGGCTGCGCATCTCACCGTTGACGTTCATCCTGGCGCGGCATCTTCCTCGTTCATCCGGGCGCAGGATGCATCCTTGAGCACAAAGAAGACACTTCACGATGCCCGGTTTGCCTCTGTGGCTGTTGACCTTGAGATCGTCGCCGCTCTTATGGCACTTGAGGCAGTCCACTTCTGACACCGTGGAAAGCCAATAGCGAGCCTTGGGTGCGGATGAGATGAGGTCTGACGTCTTGTCAAACGACGTGCCGGAGGCCGTAGGAAAGGAGGAGGATATGCCGCAAGCGGTGCCAATCGCTGTGGTCGCAAGCAGAAAATCGCGCCGGGAAATCATGGGGTCTGTCATCCATTACCTGCTGCTTAAACGACTATGCTAGTCCAGGCTACGATAAACCCCTCGTGAGTTGGATGTCAATCAAGCGGGGGGAAAGGGGCGCCCGAGACAAGGATTTGCTGGTTTTCACGCCTTGATAATTTTATTTTGCCTTCGAGTGTCCGTGCCGGCGGAGCACAGACCATGCAGTATGAGATTTATAGGACCTGATGCCGTTTCCCTTGGTGTCGTCGAGAAAGCTATTGAATCGCGTGTTGCATTCTCCTATTCTCACCCCACGTCCACTGGAACGATGAGGAGTGTATTATGACAAACGACGAACAGATCAAGGCTGAGCTCGAGAGACTCCGGGCCGAAAATGAGGCGCTCAAGAGAACATCCTCCAAGGGGCTGTCGTTGAGGATCAGCGAAAAGGGGGGAGTATCGATTTATGGATTGGGCAGATTCCCTGTCACTCTCTACAAGGAACAGTGGCTGAGACTCCTGGACATGTCGGATGATATCAGAGCCTTTATTCGCGCCAATGAGTCACATCTAAAATCCAAGGAACAGGCTCAGCCGCCCTCAGCATAGGGTGCGGAAAAACGCGCAGGGACACGGTCGCCCGTGTCCCTGCCTGTTCTGGAGCAGCATTCTCGCGTGACCTTCCTGCCGCCCGATTATTCCCGAGCAATCATGAACTCGCCTAATGCCCGCCCGGCCTCCCTACTTTTTGGAGACGAAGGATTTGTAAATCAGATATGCTCCCAGGATCACCAACGCGGCCGGCCACCATCGTTCAAGCCACACCATTGACACATTGAAGCGGGTGTATGCCAGGGCCAGCCCACCCAAGACAACCAGGGCCACGCCGCCGAACAAAGATCCCCTTGTGCCGGGCATTTCGATGTCTTTGGGAAGCTCCATTGGTCCCAAGCCGGCGAGAGCCTGATTGTAGAATGATGCCCTGCGCGAAGCATCCACGATGTTGTAGATCCAGTAAAAGGCCATAAACAGCGCTGTCAATGGTGTCAGATCGCCTAATCCACGCGCGAGCAGCGTGATGAGCGAGGCTATCACCAGGATGTTGGTAAATCCCTGCACATAATAGCCAAGATAGACTTGCCCGATTCCCGGCATCAGGGACAGCACGGCAGCAAGTACCGGGGACTTGCTGCGGGGATCGTCTTGGAGAAATCCCCTGTGCCATGGTGTTCGCGGATCCGCCGACGGTCCGACTCCCTGATTTTCGGCTTGAGATCCTTGCGTTTCCTGTAAGTTGACCATTTTTATCTCCTCTAGATCAGCGGGTTTCAGCATCATTGCCTCTCATTCGAGTTAACGCATGGCCTCGGCGAAGGTTCGGTAGGCTTGAAAAAAAGCGCAAAATTGTGGGCGTCCCACGCGAGTACCTGATTCCCTCCAAGGAAATGGAGGCCAGGGGGTCTAAGGGCTGGCGCAAGAATAACTTCACATTTTGCTGCTGGCCCCCAGGCCCGCTGGCGAGGCGCGAGCGACGAGCTATACCCGGGGTGGTATGTGAGGAGCGAGCAACAAAGCCAGCGGGCCTGCGGGCCGCAGCCTGA
>DASQID010000789.1:0-4580 GCA_035631775.1 Acidobacteriota bacterium | reverse complement strand
CCACGCGCGCGGGTCTGATGACGGGCGCCACAGGACTTTTCTTCCATCCCAAATGCGAAGTTATTCTCGAGCGAGCCCTTAGCTTTACGCGCACGCCCTCCGGGACGCAAAATGGTCATGCTCCGGTTGAGCGGCGCATGGGCGATTTGCCACGAAAACTCGTGAGAAATCACGTCTGAGCGAGAGTGGACTGTCCCCGGCTTTTTTCGCGGGATTCATGCCCGCAGAGCCAGTACGGACTCCTCGACGGCTCCCTTGACCATCTCCACCTTGTAGGCATTGTCACGCATGGGGTTGGCTCCATCCGCAGCCGCCTGCCCTGCGGCAGCCGCGAGTTCAGCGTCCGGCTTCCTGCCGATCAGGAGCTTTTCAGCGGCTGTGGCGCGCCAGGGGTAAGGGGCGACGCCGCCAAGAACGATGCGTGCCTTGCTGATTTTCTCATTCTCGAACTGCAAAACAACGCCGACGCTGGTCAAGGCAAAGTCCCAGGCGCGTCGTGCGCGAATCTTGCGATAGGAACTTAGAACCTTTCCCCCTAACGGGGGAAGATGGATCTCCGTCACAATCTCGTCTTGAGCAAGGATGTTCTCCTTCTCGACGTTCTTGTCCGGGCTCACAAAGAAGCTTTCGATCCTGACCGCCTTGCTTCCTGCCGGTCCGGTGATTACGATCTGTGCCTGCAAGGCCACCAGCGCCACTGCAATGTCGGACGGATGTACGAAGAAGCAGGGCCCGCCTCCGAATATGGCATGGTACTGGTTCTCGCCGTCAACTGCATAGCACATGTCGCCGCCCTTCCTGGCGCATTGAAAGTCGCCCCGGAAGTACCAGCAACGCGGCCGCTGACAGAGATTTCCTCCGATGGTTCCCTGCTCGCGAAGTTGAGGACTGGCGACTTCTGCGGCTGCCTGGGAAAGGACTGCATATTTCTCCGCGAGGGACACGCTTGAGGCAACGTCGGCGACGGTTGTGAGTGCTCCGATTTTCATCCCGCCATCCGGCCTTGCGGAGGTGCCCTTCAGGTTCTTGAGGCCGCTGATGCTGACGACCTTCTGTACCTGGAACACCTCGTCGCGCATGCATCCCATGAGATCTGTGCCGCCTGCGTGGAGTTTGACTCCCTTCGCCGCCAACGCCTTGATCGCCTCTGATATCGAGCCGGCCTTCACATAAGTAAAGTTCCTTATCATGGCTCATCCCCTTTTCTTGTCGCTGAGCAGTTCAAGAATTGTCTTGGGTTCGATGGGGCCACAGGTGGGCCTGACACCGATGGCATTATAGATTGCATTGGCGATAGCCGACGCAGTAGGAACGTGAGCCGGTTCGCCGGAGCCTTTGCACCCGACTATATTGCACTCTGTGTCCTTGGGATCGATCGCCACGACCGTGTGGTCCACAGGGACATCCAGAGCTGTAGGGACCTTGTAGTCGTGCATATTGGCGTTGCACATCTTTCCCGTCTGGGCATCCAGGACCCTTTTTTCCGTCAAGCCGAAACCCAGAGCCATGGTCATGCCTCCAAAAACCTGGTTGTTAAAGGTCTTTAGGTTGATCACACGGCCGCTCTCGTTCGCCCCGAGCAGACGAACGACCTTGATCTCGCCGGTCTTGGTGTTGACCTCAACTTCAGCGAAGTGAGCGGCGAAGGGCATCGTTGCCTTGTTGGCGGGATTAGGGTCCCGATTTCCGATTCCAATGACATCCATGACGCCGTGAGCCCGCATCAACTCCTCCACGGATTTCCTCTTCTCGGGGTTTGCGCGGCTGACGACAAGATTGCCCTTCAGCTCCAGTTCTCCGACTGCCAGGCCGAGGGATTCCGATGCCCATGTCAAAATCTGGCGTTTGACGAGCCAGGCGCCCTTGCGCACCGCGGGAATAAGACCGGGCAGCGTCATGCTGCCGCCGCTGAGCTGAGCATAGGGTGTGACGGAGGTATCGGCGTTCTCAATGCGAACACTCTCCAGAGGCACACCCAGTTCTTCGGCTGCAACCATGCACGCGCAAGTTTTGGTCCCGGTGCCTATGTCCATGGCTCCGGTCTTGACGGTGATACCTCCATCCACGAACATCCTGATCTCGGCAGTATAAGGAGGAGACCCGTTGCCGCCCTGCCACATTCCGGCCGCAACTCCGACACCTCGTTTGATATGGCCGTTGCTTCTTTTCGCCGCGCGGGCTTCCTTCCAACCGAATTTTTGGGCACCCTCGATCAGGCACTCTCTCAGACCCGTGCTTGTGTAGGGCATATTCCGTGTCTGGCTGATGTCGGTGAAGTTCTTCAAACGGATATCTATCGGGTCCATGCCGATCTTCTCGGCGAGCATGTCCATCATTTGTTCGAGCGGCCAGTTGCCCGGAGGAAAGCCCGGTGCACGGAACGCGCGGGCACGTCCGGCGTTTGTGTAAAATCCGCTCTCGCTGATCAGGATGTTCGGGCACTTGTAAAGTTCCGCGACTTGAAATCCAACACCCGTTCCCGATGCATAGGCCCCCGGAGTCGCAACGTTGCTTAGTTGGAGGGCGGTCAGCGTCCCATCCTTCTTGACGCCGGCTTTCAGGGTCATCTTCGCTCCGGGCCTGTTACCGGCGCACAGCAGTGTCTCTTCCCGGGTCAGCGTTATTTTTACAGGGCGCCCGGTCTTGCGGGACAGAAGAGCCGCAATCACCGTGTATTTGCCCAGCTCCAGTTTCGACCCAAAGCCGCCGCCGAAGTACTTGCTGATCACCCTTACATTGTTGAGCGGCAGGTTGAGCGCCCGGGCGATGGGGAAGAGCACGCCGTCATAGACCCCCTGGGTAGAATCCCAGACAGTCAGCTTCTCGCCGTCCCATTTGACGACCGAGCCGTGAGCCTCCATGGGCACATGAATCTGAACACTCGTACTGAAAGACTCCTCCCGGACCACGTCTGCTTCAGAGAATCCCCTCGCTATGTCGCCCCGCTTCATTACCCTTGGTTCTCCAGTGGTGTTGCCGCTCTCATGCAATTTCGGGGCGCTGGGTTTGAAGGCCGAGTCATCAATGACGAACGGCAGGTTCTCGTACTCCACCTGTATGGCCTTGAGTGCATCAAACGCCTGGTAGGGAGTCTGAGCCGCAACGGCGGCAACTTCCTCTCCTTCATAACGGCAATGGGGGTCGAAAAGCTTGCTCTGTGCCGTCCTGCCGCCGTACCAGGGGATGTCCGCACCCGGCGACTTCCCGGTCAGCACGGCGACAACCCCGGGCGACTTTTCCGCTGCACTGGTGTCGATGCTCTTTACTATGGCGTGAGCATGCGGGCAGCGCAGGATCGCCGCATAGATCATGTCGGGCAGGATCACATCGGCAGTGTACTGTGCTGCACCGGAAACGCGCTCATAGGCGTCCACGCGCGGCAGCGCCTTGCCGACAATGCGAGTCTCGCCCCAGGGCTCAACCTTCTCATCTGCGGTCGGCGAGGACGGTTCGTTCGGTGTCCGGTAGGATTCTTCCAATTCTTCATAAAAGTCGCTCATAGAACACCTCCCTTACTGCGCAACTCAGCGGCCTTGGCGGCTGCGTTGAAAATGTGCTGGTAGGCGGCGCAGCGGCACAGGTTGCCGCTCAGTCCTTGGCGAACCTGCTCAATGGTGGGATTGGGATTGCGTCGCAGCAAGCCCTCCACCGACATGATCTGGCCTGGCGTGCAAAATCCGCACTGGAAGGCATCCTCCTCCGCGAAAGCCTGTTGTACAGGTCCGAGTTTTTCACCATCCATCAGCCCTTCAAGAGTAGTGATCTCGTGGCCCTGAACCTCGACCGCCAGCGTCATGCACGCGTAGCGCGGTTTTCCGTCGATAAGCACCGTACACGCACCGCATTCACCGCGATCACAACCGATCTTAGTTCCGGTAAGCCCAAGGACCTCACGCGCAACAAAAAGCAGTGACCAGCGGGCCTCTACCACTATCTTCCTTGACGCTCCGTTAATGCGCAGATTTACGGTCACAGTCTGGCCGGCGGCCTCGATCTCTTGTGCGGGAGCCTCCGGTAATTCCTTGAGAGAAACCGCAACCACCGCTCCTGCGCCCACTGAAGACAGGAAGCCTCTGCGGCTTAACCCCGGCTGGGAATCAAAATGTTTGTTTTCAGGACCGGCACACATAAGAAGCCCTCCCAGAAGTTAGCCCGCCTGATCGGCGAGTGTTATCGGCAACGCTCCTATCACATCTCAAGACGCGCCACAGATCAAGTGTAATTACGAAGACACTCAGAGATGGGGCCCTGACCGAAGAGGCCGAGGTACATTGATTCAAAATCGCTCGTGGCAGTGCGTGACGAATCATACCCGCCAGGCTTGCTCCTCCTTGATACGGGATCGCTCGAACGGTAATATGTGTCGGTTCAATCGTGGCATTCGAAATTGCGGACTCGCGTGACTGTTCTTTGTGGCTTTCAGAGCTGCGATAAACGCATGTCTTGCTATACTTTTCGTGTTTTTCTCGAATCCAAATCTCAGGGAGGGAACCATGTCGTTCAAAAGGACTTCGGGATACTTCATTTGTCTTCTTGCGTCTCTGTTTGTCGCGCTGTCTCTTTTTGGTCAAGCCGATCGT
>DASQID010000788.1:0-4872 GCA_035631775.1 Acidobacteriota bacterium | reverse complement strand
GAATTGATCCCGGGCTGAGCCATTATCACGCAGCGTCTTGAAGGCTGCAGGCAAGTGTGGAATGAGGTCGGTCGCAATCATCGACTCCTCTCCCATCTGCTCGGCGGCCAAGTCTCCTGCCATTCCGTGCAAATAGACGGCGGCCGAAAGATAGTCGGCAAGGGCGCGCAAATCATTCCCCACATACTTACGATTCCATCCTGCCACGAACCTTCCCATCATTCCGGCGAGAATATCGCCGCTGCCTCCAGTCGCCATTCCCGGATTCCCTGTGCAGTTGACGTAGACCTCCCCGGACGGCGTAGCCACCAGGGTCCGATATCCCTTAAGAATTGCGAAACAGCCGTTGTCCCTGGCGCAGCCTTGGGCCGTCTCCAATCTTTTTTTCTGAACTTCACCGATTGTAAGCTCAAGAAGCCGTGCCATCTCGCCGGGGTGAGGCGTGATGATCACGGGGTGGCCGGTGTCGTTGCGCATCGACGCCGCATCAGAAGCATATGCGTTAATTCCGTCTGCGTCGAGTATCACAGGCACTGGAGACCCTCTGACGATTTCGCGGATGGCTCGGCGGGCCGCGCGATGGGTTGTCAATCCCGGGCCGACCACGAGAGCGTCAGCCTGATCAGCCTGGCTGAGGATTTTTTCAGCGGCAGGAATGTCTATGGTGCCCTCGCTCGTCTCGGGCAGAGGCTCAGTCATGAGTTCGGGAAACTTGCCCACAACATCGTGATTGAGGCTTTCGGCAAGCCACAGTGTGACCAAACCGGCGCCGGAACGAAGCGCGGCCATTCCGGTCATAAGGGCCGCACCGCTCTTTCCCCGAGAACCGGCAATCACATATACATGGCCATAGGTGCCCTTGTGGCTGTCTCTTGCCCTCACAGGGAGAGCCCTACGCACCTGTCTCGGATCGATGACGTTCAACTGATATTCAGGATTCTCCAGCAGACGCGCCGGAGATCCGATGGGAGCCACCACCACTCTGCCCGCGCAACTTGCGGCCGGAGGCAGCACGAGCGCAGGTTTTAGAGCCGTGAAGGTCACCGTAAGCCGCGCCCGGACCACGGGCCCTGGAATGCCACTCGAATTGGCGAACAGGCCCGAGGGAATATCCACGGACACCACCAGAGCGGAGTCCCCAGCCTTGTTGATCCAATCCACAACGTGTTTGAACTCCGGGCCGATCGGTTTGGAGAGGCCCGTCCCGAACAGAGCATCCACGACGATGTCAGGCACAGGATTGCTCTTCAGGTACCGCTTGGCCTCGGCGGGAGACGGCAGGATCTTGAGCGGAACTCCCAATGACTCGATGATGTTCCAGTTGGTCAACGCATCGCCTCTGAGGCCTTTAGGATCGGCAAACAGCACCACCTGAGGCACGGCCCCACGCAAATGAAGGTAACGGGCCGCCACAAAGCCATCCCCGCCGTTATTCCCCTTGCCACAAAACACCTGGATGTCTTTGTCGTTGAGGCCGGACACAGACGCTCGAAGTTCATCAGCAAGCGAGCGTCCGGCACTTTCCATGAGAAGGATCGACGGGATTCTATAAATCTCCGTACTAAGCCTGTCGACTTCACCCATCTGCTCCGAGGTGAGCATCTTCATCTTCTTATTCCCCGCTCGAATCGAGAACAAGCTCAGAACAACCCGTAATTTATTGCAACCATTACTGATTCGGCAAAAATGGCGTGGACGCTTCCCCCGTGTTTGTCTTCGTGATCTCTAAATCCGTGTGGTGTAAAATATTTACGTTGAAACATCAAGGGTACCAGCGTATCTAATTGCCTAGGGGAAGATGGGTTGTGTAAAGCTGCCGCTGGTTTCAAAAGACCATAGAATAGCGGGCCGGGGCTGATAAAACAACCGTTCCCGACGGAGGACATATGAGGTTTACGTCAGCGAAGATCAAATCGATCAGCGTCTTTACACTGCTGGCCGCCCTTCTGGCACTCCCTGGGTATTCCGACAGGCGCCATGGCGATGTTCAGAACATCGGCAATCGCAATGTCGCCGGACATATATTCGGAATCCTGCCCAACTGGATTTCACTCGACAAGGAAATTGCCATAGGCCAGCAGGTGGCTCAGCAATTCGAGCAGACGGCCCGTCTGATTGATGACCCGGTCGTTTCCGAATACGTGGACCGCGTTGGTCAGAACATTGTCAAGCACTCTGATGCCAAGGTGCCTTTCCATATCAAGGTCGTAGACACGGACGAGGTAAATGCCTTCGCCTTTCCCGGGGGATTCTTCTATGTGAACAAGGGATTGATCCTTGCCGCCGACAACGAGGCAGAGCTTGCCGGAGTCATGGCTCACGAAATCTCCCACGTGTGCGCACGCCATGCCACTGCCCGAATGTCGAAGGCCCAGTACATCCAGCTCGCTGCGATCCCCGCGCTGTTCATCGGCGGATACTGGACACAGATGGCAATACAAAACGGTCTCGGTCTAGGGATCAATCTCGAACTGTTGGGGATTACAAGGGAGTCGGAGAAGGAAGCCGACCAGCTCGGCATTCAGTACATGTGGAACACGGGCTACGATCCGAACGCCTTCGTCTCGTTCTTCGAGAAGCTGCAGGAACAGGAAAAGAGCAAGCCGGGCAAGCTGGCAGGCTGGTTCCGCACGCATCCCTATACGATTGACCGAATAGCCGCATCCATGGACGAGGAACGCTATCTGCCTGAAAAGGACAACTATATTGTCGACACGTCGGAGTTTGATCGCGTGAAGGCTCGCCTGCAGGCCATCGACAATGCCGAAAAAGCCGACACTTCAACTGTAACCGAACAGAAGCGGCCGACTTTGAAGAGGAGAACTAATACTGATGGGGGCGGCGGACAAGATCCCAATTCCACCGACCCGGATGAGGGTGGTCAGAATAAGAAGGCCCGGCCGACTCTCAAACGGCCCAGTGATCCCACCCCACCACCGCAGGACTGAGGGTGGAATCTTCCACGTAACAACTCTGTTTGTCCTCTCTTCCCTGGAGCCGGTGCCCGGAGAAAAACCCGGACCCCGGCTCTTCGTTTTTGAAACATTTCTCCACTTTTGATCGTATTTGGGTGTTGATAGGAGCACTGTAGATATTTCTATGTAATTACAAGGAGCCCTGTATGATAACGCGTTCCGCTTCCCCTCGGCGGGTGTTTATGGGATTGGGTATACTTGCCCTGGCATTGGCAGTCTCGGCCCTGCCGCCGCCGACGGCACTGGCACAACAGGAGACGACAGCCCAAAAGGCAGCACCCGCGCAGGAATCCGCTGTTTCGGATCTCGCACCACTGCCGCTGAGCCCCGTCGAAAAGGCTGAAAAGGACGGAACGTCCCTCCGCCTTTCATTGAAAGATCTTACGAAGCTCGCCTTGCAGAACAACCTGGACATAGCAATTCAGGATACGAATGAGCAGTTCTATCAACAGAGGATCATACAGGCATATGGTCCCTACGATCCCACGTTAACAGCCGGCCTCGGCTACAATACGGCGAAGAGCCCCAACACTAACCTGGCTACTGCTTCCACCCTAGGCGCTTTCAACAGCAGCAACCGCTCGAACTGGAACTTCGGATTTACTCAGAACGTGCCGAGCGGCGGAGGGATCAGCGCCAACTGGAATACCAACAGGTCGGATAACAACCAGGCCTTTTCTCTGTTTACCCCGCAGTTCAGCTCCAGCCTGAGTGTGTTCTTTACGCAGCCGCTGCGCCGCAATTTCCGGATCGATCAGTACCGCAGCCAGATCAAGCTGGTCAATCTGGATCTGCAGACGAACGACAGCAAGTTCAAGCAGAAGGTCACTGAGACGATTGCGAATATCCAGTCACAGTATTGGGACCTGGTTGCAGCCATACGTGATTATGACATCAAGAGGGACTCGGTGAGGTTTGCGCAGATCACCCTGCGTGACAACAAGAAGAAGGTGGAAATCGGCACGCTGGCCCCCATCGGGGTCACGGAAGCCCAGGCATCCATGGCACAGCGGGAAGTAGATCTGATCTCATCAGAAGAGCGGATCTTTAACGTAGAAAATGCTCTGCGCGCGTTGATCTCGAACGATCGGAATGCAGAAATCTGGAGCAAGGTCATTGTCCCGACGGAGACCGCAGACTTTAAGGAGTATAAGGTCGATCTCGATTTTGCCATCGACACCGCCCTGAAAAGCAGGCCCGAACTCGAGCAATTCGACCTGAGCCTGAAACAGTCCGACATCAACTTGCAGCTGAGCGAGAACCTCCGGAAATGGAAGGTTGATCTGCAAGCCGGTTTTGGAAGTTCCGGCGTGGCGGGGCCCCAGTCACTAAGGAACGGAGAACCGGCGATCCCGGATTACCTGGTCGGAGGTGTCGCCACCGCTTACAGGACAATCTTCAGCCAAGGCTTTACCAACTGGTCAGTCGGCTTCCAGGTTGAGATTCCACTGCGCAATCGGAATGTCGAATCCCAGCTTGCACAGCAAAAGATCACCCGGCGTCAGACGCTGATGCAGCGAAAATCCACTGAACAGGCCATTCAGGTTGACATTCGCAATGCGGTTCAGAAGCTCGAGACCAATCGGAAACAGGTGGAAACCGCAAAGGTCGGCAGACAGCTTGCAAAGGAACAGCTGGACGGTGAGGAAAAGCGCTTCCAGGCCGGCCTGAGTCAGAACTACCTGGTTCTCCAACGGCAGAATGAGCTGGCCGCGGCTCAGTTCACCGAGCTCCAGTCTCTCATCAATTATCAAAAGTCGATCATCGCGCTTCAGAAGTCCATGTACACGCTGCTCGAATCGAACGACTTCGAAGTCGCGAAAGGCAGTTCGAATAATGTGCCCAATCTGAAGTAGCTCTCATCGTAACCTCCTCGTCTCAATGAAGAGGGCCGCCT
>DASQID010000787.1:0-11314 GCA_035631775.1 Acidobacteriota bacterium | reverse complement strand
GCAAGAATAACTTCACATTTTGCTGCTGGCCCCCAGGCCCGCTGGCGAGGCGCGAGCGACGAGCTATACCCGGGGTGGTATGTGAGGAGCGAGCAACAAAGCCAGCGGGCCTGCGGGCCGCAGCCTGAAAGGGCGCGACGGCGCTCGCGCCAAAATGTGAATTTATTCTTGCGCCAGCCCTAAGTGCTCATGACCCGACCTTGCTGATCCAGGCTGAGATCACGTCGATCACCTCCGCCGCCACATGGCCGGGCTTCAGTGTGTACTCGGCGGGCGTACTCTTTCCTTCACCTTCCTGAAAAAGGTGATTGAGAGCCATATCGGACCTGCTTTTTCAATCCGAAATCCGCAATCCGCAATCACAAAGGATTGAGCGGAGCGGTCCGAAGTAGTAGGGTAGGCGCAAATAACAGGAGAGCCCATGCATCCAAAAAGCGTCCTGCCCGTGACAATCTTGCTTGCAGTTGCATTGGTGAGTTCAGGAGCAACCGCTCCTCAAGGCAGTCCGGATACTTCAGCGCAAATCAAAGCCCTTTTTGCCGATCCTCCGCGACAGTACAGTTCCGCCCCGCTGTGGGTCTGGAATGATCTGCTTACCGAGGAGCAGGTGATCGATACCCTGCGGAGTCTCGCAGCGCAGAAGGTCAAGCAAGCTTTCGTGCACCCGCGTCCCGGCCTGATGACACCCTACCTGTCGCCTGATTGGTTCCGGCTCTGGAAGGCCGCGCTGAAGGAAGCCGAGCGGCTGGACATGAATCTATGGATTTACGATGAAAACTCCTATCCTTCCGGCTTCGCCGGCGGCTTTGTTCCAGAGGCAATGCCCGAATCGCGCGGCCGCGGGCTCGGCATGCGCGAGACCGGAGAGGCTCCCAAATGGCAGGACGATACGCTCGCGGTGTTTCGCCTGACGGACAACGGATACGAGGATGTTACGAGTAAGATTCGCGGTGGACAGACGTTGCCCGCGGCTCGATATCTCGAAATCTCGATCATGCGCGCCAAGCCGGGTCCCTGGTATGGAGGAAAATGGTACGTCGACCTTCTCTATCCCGGAGTCACTCAGAAGTTTCTCTCAGTCACCTTGGATGCATACAAGCGTGAACTCGGCAGCCAGTTCGGCAATCGCGTGCCAGGTTCCTTCACCGATGAGCCGCAACTGCGGCCGGCCGGCGGGATCCCTTGGACGGACGACCTGCCGCAGCTCTTTGAAAAACGCTGGGGCTACCGGCTGATCGATCACCTGCCGGCGCTCCGGGAGCCGATAGGCGACTGGAAGCGGGTTCGCCACAATTACCTCCAGCTTCTGTTGGAGCTGTTCATCGAGCGCTGGGCCAAACCTTACTATGAATATTGCGCAAAGAACGGAATCGAGTTCACAGGCCACTACTGGGAGCACGAATGGCCCAACTGCTTCAGCGTTCCGGACAACATGGCCATGAACGCCTGGCAGCAGCGGCCCGGGATCGATATTCTGATGAACCAATACAACGAGGGTCCCCATGCACAGTTCGGCAACGTACGATCCGTCAAGGAACTGTCAAGCGTGGCCAATCAGCTGGGTCGGCCCAGGACTCTGTGTGAGGGTTACGGGGCGGGCGGATGGGACCTGCGCTTTGAAGATATGAAGCGCATCGGCGACTGGCTCTACGTCCTGGGAGTGAACACACTCGACCAGCATCTTTCCTACGTATCGCTGCGCGGCGCCCGCAAACGCGACCACCCGCAGTCCTTCTCCTATCACGAACCTTGGTGGGAGGCTTATCACACATCCGCGGAATATTTCAGTCGCTTGACCCTCGCTCTTGCTAAGGGCCAGGAAATCAATCCCATTCTCGTCATCGAGCCGACTACTACCGCTTGGATGTACAACGCCGCAAGCAAGAATCCGCCGGAGCTGGACAAGCTCGGTGAGGAATTTCAGAAACTTGTAACTTCGCTGGCCAGGGAGCAGGTCGAGTTCGATATCGGCGACGAGGACATCCTCTCGCGAAACGGATCTGTGACGGGTGCCTCGCTGTGCGTCGGGCAGCGCATGTATTCAACCGTTGTGCTGCCACCCTTCTCCGAGAATCTCAATACGGCGACCATGCAACTCCTGGAGGCCTTCCTCAGGGGCGGAGGGAGAGTGCTCAGTTGCAGCAATCCGCCGGAAAGAATGGACGGTCAGAAGTCCGGCCGTGGAGCGGCTCTCTCCCGGGAGGGCGGCTGGAAGCAGTTGGAAGTGAGCACCCTGACGGCAATGCTGGCGGCACTGGGTAGCGACGGGTTCTCAATCCGGCGCAACCCCAACGATCGAGGCATTCTTTATCACCAGAGGCGCAGAATCGCAGACGGCGAAGTGCTGTTCCTTGTAAACACGAGCATTGAGTCGGCCTCTTCGGGAGTAGTCGAATCCCCGGAGTCCGGGATCGAGCGGTGGGACCTCGACAGAGGCAAGATCGAGAATTACCCTTTCGAAGCCGCGCAGCATGGAGTGCGAGCCAAATTTGATCTGCCGCCTTCCGGTTCGCTTTTGCTGTTTCTCACCCATGACAAGCGCAAACCTGAGGAAATCCGGGATTCGCGTCCGACCACAGTTCCCACACTCGGTCCGCCTGAGATGCGCCGGACAGCTCCTAACGTCCTGATACTGGATTACCTGGATATCACGGCGGGGGGCGAAGCCACGAAGGATGTCTATTTCTATCAGGCTTCGCAGTTCGCCTTCAAGCAGAACGGCATGGCACGCAATCCATGGGACAGCGCTGTTCAATTCCGCGACGAACTGATCACGAAGAAATTTCCGCAGGACAGCGGTGTCCAGGCTGCCTACCGATTTAAGATCAGCGGGCGCGTGCCCGCGACCTTGGTTGCCGTCGTAGAGCGTCCGGATCTTTACACGATCGAGTGCAACGGCAAAACCGTGAAGGCCGTCCCGGGCGAATGGTGGCTCGACAAGTCTTTCGGCAAAATCGACATCTCGAGCGCGGCTGTCACAGGTGAAAACACACTTGTGCTGAAGGCTTCGCCGTTCACGATTTTCCACGAAATCGAATCGGTGTACATACTGGGCGATTTCGCACTGCGCCCGGCTGAGAGTGGATTTGTCATCGTGCCCGATTCCGTCCCCAATTTGGGGGCATGGAATAGTCAGGGATACCCGTTTTACGCACAGGGAGTCGAGTACACACAGAAATACCGCCTGGACAGCCCTCGCGGCCGGTACCGGGTCTCCCTGCCAAAATGGTACGGCAGTGTGGCCAAGGTGATCGTAAATGGAAAGCCTGCCGGCTATGTCAGTTCTCCTCCGTGGGAATGCGACATCACGGATCTGATTCAAGCCGGGCACAACTCCGTCCAGATTGTAGTCATGGGAACGCTCAAAAACACGCTGGGTCCGCACCACGGCAATCCAGCACTCGGAACTGCATGGCCGGCAATGTTTCAGAAGGCTCCGTATCCAGGACCTCCGCCCGGGGCTCAATACTCCACTGTTGGATATGGACTGATGGAGCCTTTCCGGTTGCTTCAAGTGCAATGAATTAGGAAATGCGGGGAACAAGAAAAAACTGCCACGAATAGCAATGAATGTCTCGAATATGAACCAACGGGAGAGCATGGCTTCGCGCCAGCGAGTTGCAACAGCGCTGAATCACCGGGAGGCCGATCGGATTCCCATCGATTTGGGCGGTTTTCAAACCGGGATCCATCGTCAGGCCTATCAGACGCTGATCGACTACCTGGGATTCGACGAGCGGCTCGAGATGCTCGACCCTGTTCAGCAGTTGGTGATTCCCTCCGAACGCGTCCTGGAGCGTTTCCACGTCGACGTGCGCTACGTCCAGGCCATGGCACCGGATGGCTTTCACGGCGCAATCGAGCAAAACGTGCGCGACGGCAGGCTCTGGCATGATCTGAGGGATGAATTCGGTGTCGTGTGGTCCATGCCGGACGACCAACAACTCTACATGGATATCTCCCATCATCCGCTGGCTAATGCCGGGCTGCGCGATCTCGAGGACTATCCCTTTCCAAAGGGAAAAGATCCGACGCGGTTCAGAGGTTTGCGAGAGCGGGCGCTCGCTCTCCGGCACGATACTCCATATGCGATATCGAGCAGCATCTGCGGGGTTGCCTATGAAATCTGCTGGTATATGCGCGGACTGGAGCGATGGTTCGTCGACATGAAGGAAAACCCTGACTTTTGTACAGCACTGCTCGATAAGATCAGCCGTTACTGGGTAGACTGGTTGACCTGTTTTCTGGCTGAGGTCGGGGACATTCTCGATGTGGTCATGATCGGCGACGATCTGGCCGGGCAGCATGGCCCGCTCTTCTCGCCGTCATTCTACAGATCCGTCGTAAAGCCACGGCAGCAGCGGATCACGGACACGATCAAGCGACTTACGAAGGCGAAGATCTGGTACCACACTTGCGGCAGTTGCGTGGAATACATACCGGACCTGCTGGATAACGGGATCGACATCCTCAATCCAGTCCAGATCAGTGCGCGGAACATGGATCCTGCCTCTTTGAAAGAACGGTTCGGAAAGCGGCTCGCATTTTGGGGCGGCGGAATTGATGCTCAACACGTGCTTCCTTTCCGCACTCCCGAGGAGGTGAAGCGCGAGGCCGTCCGAAATATCAACGCCCTCAAACAGGGCGGAGGTTACGTATTCTCCAATGTCCACAATATCCAGGCAGGCGTGCCCCCTGAGAACATTGTTGCGCTCTACGATGCAGCCTACGAATTCGGCTTCTACGAGTGAAGTTGAGGTGTCAGGTCTTGAAAGTTTCATTTTTATGCTCTATCCGCCGCCTGGCGCATTGCCAAAGGCAAAATAAAATTTTCAAGACCTGACACCAATTAAGGGCTGCGGAGGAGGAGGCGGGCGGGATTGCCCCTGTCGTCAAAGTAACGGATTTTTCCGCTCGACGTCAGGTCGCCGGGATTCACAACAATGAACTGCGTCCGGTAGCCGCCGCCGCTCACAACCTGCGGGAGAATCCGATCCACCCCACCCGTCAAACGGCTGAGCAAAAGGCTGCTGAAAAGCACTCCTTGCGGAGTGGTTTTCATCCTCAGAGGCAGGAATCCGCACGGCGAGTCCGCACCGACGCTCAGGTAGCCGCGGCTGCCGGAAGGCAGACCGGGAAAAAGCTCACTGACGAATCTCGCTAGATGCCCGCCAGAGGTCAGAGTTACCTGAGTTTCGCGAATCTGCTCGCCCCCATCCCGCAGGAAGAGACGCAAGCGCACCTGCTGGTCCTGGGCGACGGAATTGACCAGGGCGATACCCGTATCCAAATCAGGACCGGTCTCCCAATAGCTTCCCGCGCTGGTGGAGAGAGGAAGGAATGGAAGGCCTGTCTCGCTGCGCAGCGCGCCTCCGGGCAGATAGCGGATGACCGCCCCGCCGGCGGGAGGTGCCTGGCCCGGATCAGGAGCGAGAAGGCAGTAGCCTACGGCCACGTCGGAACCGGCTGCGCCGGTAGTCCAGCGGATCATGCCGTGAACGGGGATGTTGTACCGAAGCTCGGAAACCGGCGTCCCCTGAATCGCCAGCAGCCATGCTGAACCGTCTGACTTGCGGAATGTCAGCCGTCCGGTCAGAGGCGCATCCGAAGAATTCAGCATCAACAACTCCGTCTGATACCCGCCCCCGTCCGCCACCTGAGGCAGCACCTCGGCCGACTGTGGGAATTCGTCGCTGCCGGCCGGAATGCTGGTCATGATGAACTGGCCCTGGGCATTGTGAGTTCCGCGCAAGGCGAGGGCACAGATCGGCTGGTCGCTGCGGACGGCGAGTGTGCCGCGAAACGGCGCAAGGGTCTGGCCAAACCAGTCCGGTTCCACGAGGAACTTCGCCACGTGCTCCCCGGGTGCCAGCGCGAGCGCGTGTGTCGCGGCTTGTTCCCCATTGTCCCTGTAAAGGATCAGTAAAACGTTCGTGGAGACCGATGCCGGATTGACGAGAGCGAGGCCGGTATGCGAGGGCGCGCTGATCTCGGCAATGGTCCAAAAGTTCGCAGACAATCCCAGTGCCGGCACCGTCAGCTCGGAGGCTGCCGACTGCCCGTCGGAGATGGTCAGCACGGCACCGCCCAACCCATCCGAAAATCCGGGAGTGGAGCGCAGAAATGAATAGAGCACGCGAACATCCCCGGAATCGTCGCCGACGATCCACGCCTTCGCGGACCTTGGGACGGCACCCCACGTGCTCTCCATACCCCGGTTGACCTTGAAGGCAATGTCCCCTTGAAAGGAGGGGAGAGTAACACTGAGCGTTCCATTGGGGGCCGCTACATCCGACTGCGCCATCAGATCGCCGTTGCCGTAGCTGCTGTAGAGAGAAAGGACATACGCGCCCGGTTCCAGCCCTGAAAACGTCACCGATGCGTTATCCGTGCTTCTCGATTCCATAGTTGCCGGCCCGAAACCGCTCATGTAAGCGTTGCGAGTGTCCCGTACCCAGGCGAAGGCCTTGGAAGTGCTTTGCAGACCATAGGCGAGAACCTGACCGGCGCTCTGGAGCGAGGCGTCGTTCAGACCATCGGCAGCAGGCTCCTCTCCTCCCCAGAACGAGACGAGGGGAGGAAACAATCTTGCGTTCAGCGGAAAGTCAGGCGCAAGGCGGCGGCGTCCGGGATCATCGGCGATGTAACAACCCCACCACCAGTTCATTGCGCCGCTTTGGCTGAGCGCGGCCGACCACATCCCGTTCCTGAGTGTCGTGCCCGCCACCAGGTGATCGCGATTCGCAGCGGTACGCTCGGATGCGGGAACGCTTGTGTTGGTCAAGAAGCCCTCAGGATCAAAGTCACATTCCGGAACAGAATCGGCCTTCACTCCCATCTCGCCGACAATCACAGGCTTGTTGTACGCCTGTTGTGCGCGAACCACGTAACCGTGAATCAACGCATCGCGCGGGGGAATCGGAGGAGGGTAATAGTGATGGCTTTGCACCAGGTCGATCGACGCGAGATTCCAGATCTGTCCGAAACCGGTACCGAGGTCATCATCGGAACTGGTCGTAACCAGGTGGTTAAAGGGGTCCAGCCCCTTCAGAAAATCCGCCATCTCCTGATGCCATGAGATGATTACCGATTGCGTTGCGTAATCGGTTCTGAAGTTTTTCGTTGGCGTGCCGGCCCACTGCACTTCGTTGAACAGCTCCCAGGCAAGCAGATTCGGGTAAGCCGACCAGCGCGCGACGAGGTAGCGCAAGCGCCGGCGGAAAAGGCTTCGCGCCGTGGTGTTCGAGAAGAACTGTTCAGGGTTGGCCTGCGGCACGGGTCCGCCGTAGGTCGAGTTGTATGGGTTGCCCGTGTCGGTTTGACTGCCGTCCCAGCGCTGATTGGCATAAGTGCTGAACTGGCCGTGGTCATTTATGACAAGTTGGACCTGAACTCCATTGGTGAGAGCGATCTCAAAAAATTGATCGACGCGCCATGCCGCACGCTGCGAGTAGATGCCGACACCTTCATAAAACCCGGACCAATGGCCGAGCGACCATTCCAGCGCCGTGCGGCTGAAGTCGGTCATCCAGAACCGCGTCCAGTTTTCACCGCTCGACCCGAACGACGTCAGAAGGCTGCGATAGTAGGCGGTGCCATTGAGAGCCGGATTGCCGTCCTCGAATCCAAGATTGTGTCCCATTGGGATATATGGGGCCCGATTCGCAAACTGCAGGACGAAGGGATTCGATGGGTGCCGGCGAACCGGCCCCGGGTTCTGACTCGCGGACGCAATGAAATTGAATGGTCCGGCGTTGTCGATGTTGCCATCCTTGTCCCGCGCCGTCAGGCTCACTGAATATCGCCCTTCCTCCAAAGGCAGAAAGCGGACGCGCCAGCGCGCCGTTCCCGCCGGGAGGTACTGCTCGTATGTTTGCGTATTGGGAGCGACCGTGTAATCCTGGAACCAGAATGCCGGAATCACAATCTCTCTGCCGGAGGGGGTGTTGAAGTGCGCCTGCACGTCGATCTGATCCGGATCGAACTGATTGTCATATGAGCGGGACAGATCAAAATCGATCGTAAACATGGCGTTGCGTGCGGCCGTGGGAGGGGCACTCACGCCGGTGATGGCAAAGACGGGCGAAATCGATGCAGGTGTACGCGGGACTGCTGTGACGGCCAGCAACCGCAAAACAGTTCCGCCGGCAGCACCGGGACGCACCTGGATTCCGATGCTTTCCACCATGGACGGATCCGTCATTGAATCGCGCCGAATCCGCAGGCGGACGATCCGGCCGTCTCCGGGCACTGCAGTGTCGGGGTCGCCGCCATCCCTGAAGATGAAGCCGGAGGTCTGCGAATACGGCTGAACGAGCACTGTCGCGTTCGCCCGAATCCATAGGTGGATCTCTTCATAGCGGGAAAGATCGAAGTGCCCATGGACTGCCCCGAGTCCGGCGGCCACAGGGGATTCCTCCGGCAGACGCATGAATACCCCCTGTGCGGCGCGTCTGAATTCCGCACGTAAGGGGCGAGGCAGGCCGGTCGCATCCCTCTCGAAGCTGACTTCCCACACCGACAGAGACGGATCGAACAGGCGTAGTATTCCTTCACCTTGAAACCGTCTTTGGGCGTGCGCAGGAATAGCGATCAACGAACAAAACAGCAAAAAGCCCGTGATCCTTCTCATGGTCCCATTTTAAAGAATCTTCCGTAGTATCAGGTCTTGAAAATTTCATTTTGCTCACGCCGCCATTCACCCGCGATGAGATTTGGAGGCAAAATGAAATTTTCGAGACCTGACACCATGATTGACTTATCCGGTCACTGAGAGGAAAATATCTCCCGATCCTCGTAACTTATTCCCCCAATTGACACTCATCGATTGAGCGATACGCTACGCGGAACCGCGACAGCGGTAGTCTAAATCATCACTACAAGGAGAATCGGTTTCCATGAATCGAAGATGTCTCGTCTTGGCCTCTCTGGCTTTTGTGCTCGTTGCTTCGTGCACTCAGGCTCAGGAGGCGAAACAGGCCCCGCAAAATCCACCTGCAGTCGGCCAGGCCGTGGCGCAGGAAAACCTGGTCGTTGCCCGGGTGCTGGGAGAATCCATCACAGAGAACGACGTCCTCTCCGCCATTAACGAAATGGCGCAGCGCAATCGAATGCCACCTCAGCAGATGCAACAGAGAAATGCCCTTCTCTTCAAGGATGCGCTGGACAACCTGATCGGATTCGCCCTGCTCAAAAACGAGAGCAAGGAGATGAAGGTCGTCGCGGATCCTGCCAAAGTCGACGAAGCATACAAGGGGCTGGTCAAACGCTTCCCATCCGAAGACGAGTTCAAGAAGGCTCTGGGCGCACAAGGCCTGACCGAAGTTCAATTGCGAAAGAACGTCGAGGAGAACATCATGTACCAGCAGGTCCTCGACCAGGCGACAAAGGATGTTCCAGCGCCTGCGGAGGGCGACATCAAGAAGTTTTATGACGACAATCCGCAGTATTTTGTGGTGCAGGAACAGGTGCACGCGGCTCATATTCTGCTGAAGGTGGATCCAAAGGCGACTCCGGAAAAAAAGGCCGAAGCCAGGAATAAACTCGAGGCCCTGCGCACAGATATTGAAAACAAGAAAGTAACTTTTGCTGAGGCTGCTACCAGGAACTCGGAGGACACCGGAAGTGCAAAGAACGGAGGCGACCTCGGATTTTTTCCACGCGGCCAGATGGTGAAGCCGTTCGAAGACGCTGCCTTTTCGACCAAGCCGGGAACGCTCAGTCCGGTAGTTGAATCACAGTTCGGTTATCATCTGATCAATGTGATTGAGCTAAAGCCCGCAGGAAAAACCACGCTGGACCAGTCGAAAGACAACATAAAGAACTTTCTGGAGCGGAAGGCAAAGCAGGACGCAGTCCAAAAACACATCGCCGATTTACGTTCGAAAGCCGCTGTAGAAACAGTAATGACCGTTGAGGAGTGGAGCAAGCGTCACACGCCCCTGAAGAACTGACGCCACCCGGAGCTCCCTTTGCGCGTACTTACAGCGGTCTTTTCGAGTCATCGAAGCTGGATATGGTTGTGGCCAATCATTGTGTTGTGTAACTGCGCTGCTCGCGAAATGGAAACCAAGATCGCCCACTACACCTGCTATCGTGCCGCGGGATCGATAGTTGTCGATGGGAAGCTGGACGAGCCTTCCTGGAAACTCGCACCGCGCTCGACCCCCTTTGTGGACATCGTAACGGGAGCTCCGGCCTGGTTCGACACGCGCGTCGCCTTGCTTTGGGATGATACAAACCTCTATTTCGGCTTCGGCGCGGAAGAAACCGACGTATGGGCAACGCTGACCAAGCGCGACTCCAGGATTTACGAGGACAACGATATCGAAGTCTTCATCGCCGGCAGGGACGCGTACTACGAATTCGAGATCAACGCTTTGAACACCATCTACGAGGTCTTCTGGATCTGGAAGGATGCCTTGATTCCAGGGAGCCCGTACTATGGCCGACGTGAGTTCGATCCTCAGACACAGCGCACGATGACGCTATCGGGTGTCGGGGGACATGTCCACGAGAGAGGAGAGCGCTGGGGATTCCTGGATTGGGATTATCCCGGGCTGCAGCATGCCGTGCATATCGACGGCGTGCTCAACAGCCGGAATCATTCCGATAAGGGATGGACTGTCGAATTGGCCTTTCCCTGGAAGGGCCTCGAGCTGCTGGCCGATGGACGGAGTCTTCCTCCGAAGGAAGGCGATGTGTGGCGAATAGATTGCTCGCGCTTCCAGCAGGTGGGCAGGGATGGCCGACTTATTCCCCCAGGTGATGGTTGGACCTGGAATAAACACGGCTATTATGATTCGCATATTCCCGAAACATTCACATACGTGCATTTTTCGACCGAGACGGTGAGGAAGCGGTGATGTTCAGGTCGGCAGTGCGGAGCTGGAAGGAATAAATGCTCAAAGAATTCGATCCGTCCACTAATAGCCCGACGGAGGATTCCCAAGGAGAACCCCGCAAGAAGCCAAAATGGGGCAAGACAATGAAGGTCTCTCTCGGCGTCCTCGGGGGCCTGGGGCTGCTGATGGGATATGTCAGCGCCGCCGGAATGCAGCAGTCCGAGCATGAGGCGGGTGCTCGCAAAGCGATTGATGATTTCTTCGCGGCGCTGAATGCCCGGCACCTTGACGCTGCGAGGGAAGCCCTTCACTACCCTCATATCTATCTCGCCGGACCCGAAATCAGAGTCTGGAACGAGCCGCTGGATTTCCACATCGATTTCGACGCCCTCACGGCCTCTGAAGGCTGGCATCACAGCACACTGGATCTATGTGTCATGAAACAGAGTTCTGCGGACAAAATCCACTTT
>DASQID010000786.1:0-6750 GCA_035631775.1 Acidobacteriota bacterium | reverse complement strand
CCGCTCCGTATGTCATCTCGCCGTGGGTCAGAGTCGGACCGTCTTCCACCACAAGGACACGCTTGCCCCGGATTGCCGCTGCATCGGGAACGCTGACCACCGAATCCGCTTTTATCAGCAGAGCGTCCGGATTGACGGCCTTGACGTTGGCGGTTACCTCCTCGATCCACGCCGGATTTGCATTCCCGACCTTGCTGATCATCACAACTTGAGCCATCCGGAGATTTGCTTCACCGGGGTAATAGCGCATCTCGTGACCCGGACGGTGGGCATCCACGAGCACTATGTGAAGGTCAGGACAGTAGAAGGGGAGATCGTTGTTGCCGCCGTCCCATAGGATGATGTCCGCCTCTCTTTCCGCGTTGCGCAAAATCTCTTCATAATCAACACCCGCGTAGAGAATATGTCCCTGCTGGATATGAGACTCGTACTCTTCCCGCTCTTCGATCGTGCACCGATACTTGTCAAGATCATCCAACTTCTCATATCTTTGGCAGCGCTGGGCGTTGAGATCACCGTATGGCATCGGATGGCGTACAACCACCACAGATTTCCCCTTCTTTTTCAGCAAGTCGGTTATCCGTCTTGATGTCTGGCTCTTCCCGCAACCGGTCCGGACGGCGCACACCGATAGCACGGGCTTTTCAGATTTGAGCATCGTGGAATGCGCGCCCAGGAGTCTGAAGTCCGGCCCGAGAGCATTAACCAGCGAGGCCCGATGCATCACGTCGAGATGCGACACATCGCTGTAACTGAAAACCACTTCGTCAATCCCCCGCCTGCGAATCAACTCAGGAAGCTCGGACTCGTCAAATATGGGAATGCCTTCGGGGTACGCGGAGCCGGCCAATTCCGGAGGATACCTTCTGCCGGCAATGCCGGGAATCTGATAGGCAGTAAACGCCTCGACCCGGTAAAGCGAGTTGTCTCTAAAATAGACGTTGAAGTTGTGAAAGTCCCTCCCCGCCGCCCCCATGATGATGACCTTTTTTACCGCAACCATTCTTCACTCCAATCAAAAATAGTATCCGGCCGCGATCCTCATTTGCCGCCGAAGCCTATGCACTATATGCATAATAATGAATATCGGCAACCAACTTTTCCAGCTTCATTTTCAAATCGTGTCAGGTCTTGAACATTTCTTCATGCGCATTCGGCGCCTCCTCAATGAAAGCAGCCTGAAGCAACGTGAGATAGCCAAGATCTGACACCGTCGCGCAGCACCAACGCGTTGACCTGTCCGTGGTAAGATTCAGGGCTCATGGACGAACGAACTTTTGATACCCTGGAATTGGTTCCCCTCGTGGAACTGCTGGTCCGGCACGTGCATAGCTCTCTAGGCAGGAAACGTGCACTTGGACTCCGTCCGGCGACCGATTCCGGCCAGGTTAACCACGACCTCGACCTGACGACCGAATGCGCTCGATACCTGGCAGGCGGCGAGAGGTTCGGCCTCTCAGGAATTCAGGATCCCGAACCTGCCCTTGCACAGCTGCATGTTGAGGGAACGAGCCTCGATCCCCTCCAGGTGTTGGTCCTGGAACGACTGGTTTCCATCGGCATGGATCTGCGTGATCTGTTCAGGGACACTGAGATGCGCGAGAGATTTCCGTTGCTCGCCCAGACCATCTCGAGAGTCCCGGACCTGCGCCGGCTCTTGTCCTCCATCCGGGGGAAAATCCTCCCTGGTGGTGAGATGGATGACAATGCCAGCCCTGAGCTGCGCGCGTTGCGACGGGAGATCGCCGATTTTCGCGGCAGAATCCATCGCACGCTTGAAGCCGTGATGCGCGGCCAGTCAACCGCAGTGCAGGACGACATCATCACCTTCCGCAATGGCCGCTTTGTCATCCCGGTGCGCACCGATTCGCGCAGCCAGGTTCCGGGAGTCGTCCATGGCCTCTCCTCGAGCGGACAAACCACCTTCATCGAGCCTCTCGCGGTAATTGACCAGAACAATGATCTGGTCCGCCTGCGCGAAGAGGAGCAACTCGAGATTGCCCGCATCCTGTTCACCATGACAGAGGACCTGCGACGCAATCTGGGGGGCATCCAGAATGTCAAGGATGTCATCGAGGAGGTGGACTTCGTTCAGGCAAAGGCACGCCTGTCTCTGGAATTCAAGTGCTCAAGACCCACAGTCTCCGATGCTGCCAAATTGGTGCTCTTGGATGCGCGCCATATTCTGCTCGAGCATGCCTTGATGAAGTCCGGAGGAACAATAGTTCCTATTTCACTGGAACTCGATGAACTGCGCAGAGTTCTCGTCGTGAGTGGACCCAACGCCGGAGGCAAGACAGTCGTGGTGAAGACCGTGGGGTTGATTTCCCTCATGGCGCAAATGGGCCTTCACGTACCTGCAAGAGAGGCAGTGCTCCCGCTCTTCGGGCAGGTATTTGCGGATATCGGCGATCAGCAGTCCATCGCGGCGAATCTGTCCACTTTCACCGCGCACATGCGCAATATCGCTGAAATAGGACAGCGGGTCGTGCCGCCCGCCCTGATTCTTCTCGACGAGGTCGGCACGGGGACGGACCCGGATGAAGGTGCGGCACTTGCGATCGCCATTGTGGACTTCTTCCGGCGAGTGGGGGCAATCACGATTGCGACCACTCATTATCCGGCACTGAAAATATGGGCATCACAAGCCGAAGGAGTGCGTAACGCATCTGTGGAGTTTGACACTCAGAGTCTGCGACCTACCTATCGGCTTATCATGGACATAGCAGGCGCCTCGTCGGGGATCGAGATTGCACGCCGCATGAACGTGCCCGGGACAATCCTGGATGCCGCGCAAGCCCTCCTCGAGCCCACCCACGCACAGGCCCGCGAATATCTCAAGCAGCTCAAGGAGATGGTGGACGAGCAGCAGGCGTTGCGCGCGTCCCTCGTGGAGGAGCGCGAGGCCACCGCCAGGAAGCATGCCAGCCTAGCACAGGAATACGCACGTCGAGAAGCATCTCGGACCGCTGCGTTCGACGCAGCGCTGATGCGCGTCGTCGAGGATTTTACCGCGGAGAGCGGTCGATTGATCCGAACCGTAAAGGACCGGGTGGAGAGCCAGAAACTCAAAAAATTCGTCCAGAATCGGGCCTTGGACCTGAGACGGGCCGGAGAGAAACTGCGGAAGCAGCAAAGCGCCGCAGATCCATCACAAACCGCGGCAGCGAGTTCAGAGCCGGGCACAGTTTCTTCCAGCGAAACACCGCAACCATCTCTGGGCGATCTCGAGCCGGGAGATCAAGTCAGAATCCTGTCTTTGGACAAGGAAGGGGTGGTTGAATCGGTCCGCGCAAACACATACACCATAATTGTTGGTTCCCTCCGCTTTCGCACCGAGCGGGATGACCTCCGGCTCAGCGGCCGCAGTGCGGCCACCAAGGCTGAACCCCAGGGTGCGAAATATGCACCGCACCCCGAGTTGGATGCAAGCCAGAGCTTTGTTCCGGAGATTAACGTGATCGGCATGACTGCTGATGAGGCGACGGATCGCGTGGATAAATTCCTGGACCAGGCATTGCTGGCAGGCGCCGAAAGCCTGCGCATCATCCATGGCCACGGCAAGGGAGTCCTGCGCCGGGCCGTCGCCAAACTGCTCGCGGATCATCCCCAGGTGGAAAAATTCTGCCTGGCCCCACCCAATCAGGGGGGCGGAGGAGCTACCCTCGTGGAACTCCTCAAATGACTCCCGCTACCGCATCACGGAACAGGCCACCCCGGCATTTCCACGCATGTGGGATGATATAATAGACGCATGAAAATCGAATCACTGCCTGGACACGAGTTCATCCGCGCCGGCATAGAGGATCTCAACCAAGGGATCGAATCCGTGCCCGCGCTTCTCGTATCCATTGGCGCTCCACGCCTCAGGCTGCTGGGATTGCAGATCCCGGATGAAGTCCTGCCTTCTCCCGAACATCGGCTTTACGATCAGCTCCAGCGCGAGAATTCAGATGCGGCGCACTCACGCTACAATGCCCTGATCCGCAGGCTGGTGAGCTTTGAGCGTGCGGCTGAATGCGAAAGATAGCGGACGCAGAGCGAATTCGGAGATTCATGCGCGCCCTGGGTGCGGAAGCCGAGACCCCTGCCCGACTTTACTTCACCGGCGGCGCCACGGCGGTTCTCCTCGGCTGGAGAGCAACCACCATCGACGTGGATATTCGGATTTTACCTGAAAGCGACCGGCTGTATCGAGCGATACCCGCGCTTAAGGAATCACTGGAGATTAACGTCGAACTTGCCTCGCCCGCCGATTTCATTCCAGAACTGAGCGGATGGGAAGAGCGAAGCCTTTTTGTAACCCAGGAGGGCAGGCTTTCATTCCACCACTACGACTTCTACGCGCAGGCCCTGGCCAAAATCGAGCGCGGTCACACGCAGGACCTGGCCGACGTTCGTGAGATGATTATCAGACACTTGATCGATCCGCGTAACACTTTGAGCCATTTCCAGGAAATCGAGCAGAAACTCCACCTCTACCCGGCGATTGATCCTCCTACATTCCGACGGTCCGTGGAGAGAATACTGGCTTGCTAGCCTTTCCCTTTCGAAATCCTATTCCGCAAACTGAGGGTTCGCGCAGAAATAAGTTCACATTTTGCTGCAGGCCCCCAGGCCCGCTGGCAAGGCTCCGGGAGCCTCCCGCGTGCCTCGTCAGGCTACCCGCTCTGCGGGTCGTAGCTGAGTCACAGATTATTTCGCGAAATTCGGGTAACTCCCGGCAGCTGTTGTGATCTTATCTTTGCACCCTCTGCGCCTCTCTGGGAGTGTGGCGGAACCACCTTCGCAGCCAGGAGATGGGAACCAGCCTTTCGATAATGTTGCCGCCATGCAGCGAGCAAGGCTCGGTGGGTTCAGTTCCGGCGATGAAAACCTCTTCCCGTGTCTGGGGGCAGGCAGGGGCTGCCAGTTGCTGTGTCTCCGGGTCTATCGTGACAGATATGATCCCATCCGGTCGATCGAACTCCTGAGTGTTCCGGTAGCGCGGCAGGGTTGCCGCCCTCTTCATGAACTCCGCCCATATCGGCGCCGCGGACTGAGAACCCGACAGCCCAAGTTCCCTGTTGTCGTCGAATCCCACCCAAACCACGCAGAGCAGGTTGGACGTAAAGCCGGCAAACCAGCCATCATGAGAGGTGCCGGTCTTCCCGGCAGCAGGCGCGCGAAATCCGCGCGTACGCACAGATGCGCCCGTGCCCCGATTGACCACGTCCTCGAGCACATTTGTCACGAGGTAAGCCACCCTGGGATCGAGTACCTCTCGCTCCTTGAAGGAGCTTCTCTCAAGCGGCGCACCATTGGGGCCGATCACGCTTCGCAAGTAGATGGGCTCACATCGCGTGCCACCGTTGGCAAACACCGTATATCCGGCGGCGACATCGAGCGGTGTCATATCATAAGCGCCCAGTGCCACAGCTGGCGTCGGCTGGATGTCTGCGTCCAGCCCTAGCTGCTTCGCCATCTCCACCACCCGCTTGTAGCCCACTTCTTCGGCAACCTTGACAGTGGCCACGTTCAGAGAGTGCGTGATGGCGTCCCGAAGCGTGACGGTCCCGTAGAAATCTTGACCGTAGTTGTCTGGGCTGTATTCCTGGCCGTCGAAGAAGAAGGTGGTCGGTTCATCGACGACCGTTGACGCGGGCGTCAGAATCGGGGGTGTGCCATCGATCCCACTTTCGAACGCGGCCGCATACACGAATGGCTTGAAGACCGAGCCGGGCTGCCTTTGGGCAAGGATGTGGTTGAGTTGGCTCTGCGCGTAGTCGCGTCCGCCTGCCAACGCCTTGATTTCGCCGGTGTGCGGATCAAGTGCAATCAATGCAACCTGTACTTGCGGGACTACCTCTCCCTTCTTGCGCCAGAGTGCGTAGCGGCGGGCGAGCTGCGCATCAACATTCTTCATACCCCATTCGATGGCCGGCCCGACGGCGCGCTGGAGGTCGCCGTCCAGCGTGGTATAAATGCGGTCGCTCTTGCCGATGAGGTCTTCCTCGGAGAACCGGTCTAGCAAGTCGTCCTTGATCATATCGACGAAATACGCTGTCAGACCGGAGCCATAGGATTCGTTCACCAAACGCAGCGGCATTTTTCGTGCCGCCAGTGCCTCGGTCGAGGTAATCAGCTTGTTCTCCATCATTTGATTCAACACCCGGTCCCTTGCTTCCGCAGCTCGATCGGGTTTGCGCTCGGCCGAGGAGTATCGGTTGGGCGACCGGATGATGCCTGCAAGGAAGCTGTCTTGCGCCAGGTTTAACTCGCGCACATCCTTGCCGAAATATGCATTGGCCGCCTCCCCAAAGCCATGAATGGCAAAGCTTCCCCGGTTGCCAAGGTACACCTCATTGACATACAGCTCGAATATCTGCTCCTTGGTAAAGCGATGCTCCAGGAGCAACGCCATGAGTGTCTCTTTCAGCTTGCGGCTCCACTCGCGGCGTGTGGTGAAAAAAAAGCTCCTTGCCACTTGCATGGAGATGGTACTGGCCCCCTGTGCCTTCTGCCCTTGCCGGATGTCGGCCCATGCTGCCCCCAGGATCCGGATCGGATCCAGCCCCGGATGTTCGAAGAAGCGTTTGTCCTCGGCCGAGAGCACAGCCTCTATCAGACGCTTGGGCAAGTCCTCGTACCGTACGGGGCGCCTCTTTTCGCGCGCCTCATCGAACAGGTTGGTAATCAACTCGGGCTCGATCTCGGCAAACGTAAGCCGGCCTCCGGTATCTAGGGCACGAATGCGGGAGATGCGCCTTC